>JAIRKU010000020.1 GCA_031259945.1 Mycoplasmataceae bacterium | reverse complement strand
AGACGCGCTACCTTGAGGTGGTAGTATCTAACGATGTGTGAGTTCAAATCTCGTCGAGTGCACCAATTTATGGACAATTACCCAAGAGGCTCAAGGGGAACGCTTGGAAAGCGTTTAGATCGGTCAAACGATGCAGCAGTTCGAATCTGCTATTGTCCGCCAGACGAGAACTTCTCCAACGCACATATAGTCATTAGATTTTGTGAGTGATTACATGTAATGGCTTATTGATGATACATCTACTTGCCAATGCAATAAACGTATTTTTTCATTTAAGCGTAATGACATTTATGCGTTTAGCGCTTGTGTATAAATTATCTAATTCTATTGTGCTCAAGCGTTTTGTCAAACCGGTTCCTAATAATTTTACTATCGCCTCTTTGGAAGCCCATATTTTAGTTAAAACAACATGAGACGAGTGTTTATATTTTAATTGTTCGTTTGCACTAAGAAACCCAGTTGTCATCGCTTTAAGCTTAGGGTCAATCGTTTCAATATCGGCACCAATTGGATTATCTGAAATAGCGCAAATCACAAATTCTTTTGTATGCGATACATTAAAATATAGTTCCCCACTAATTAAATAAGGTTTACCAGATTTGCCGATGCGTGTTCTTTGATTTTTCACCTTATGTGTATCAAACGCTCATTGCAATAATAAGTGTGCGTTTATACGTTGCACACGTGCTTGCTTGTTTTTAAAATTATTAACTTTAGCAATAATTTCTTTAGACAAACCAATTGTCGAAGCCTTGTTATTAATCTTGGATAAATATAGTTTAACCATAACAAAATCTAACAATTACTAAAAATATTGTGATACCGAATTATTGTTTAGCCATTTCCATAACAGCTATGTGTGCATCATCTATAGAATGGATCTCAATATTTTCTTCAGTGATTTCTAACGCATCACGTTTTGTTAACGCTATGTCATTTATTCTGGCATTACCTTCAAGAAGAACTAAATAGGCCTGACGATTTTTATGAACTTCAAATTTTATTTTTTTACCCTTTGTTAGATATGTTGCATACATATTAATATCTGCGTGTACTTTAATTGGTGTTAATTTATTTTTATTATTATTGTAAGAAGTAGCAATTGGTAGTCATTGATCAACTCGTGTTTTTCATTCAAAACGATAATCACCATAGTTTGGTGTATAGCCTTGACGATCTGGTAAGATTCATATTTGCATGAAACGTAATATTTTTTTAATGTTATTGTACTCGCTATGCGCTACACCTGTACCGGCACTCATATACTGTACTTGGCCTCTACTTAATGTGTGTTGGTTTCCCATACTATCAGCGTGTGTTAACTCGCCTTCAACTACATATGAGATGATTTCCATATCACGATGAGGATGCGTTGGGAAACCGGTTCCCGGTTGAACTGTATCATCGTTTCAAACACGCAAAACACCAAAATGCATGTTTTGCGGGTTGTAGTATTCAGCGAACGAAAAATGAAAATAACTATTTAACCAATCTGGTCCTGTGTTCCTTCCCATTTTTTTACTATCAACGTACTTTAACATATTTGCTTTCACTCTTTTGATTAATTTGGTAATTAGGTTTAAGCATTTAGCTTAAAGCAATCATATGGCGGTTACAATGTGTCTCGGAAGCGAAGAGCTGGGACAGCTTTATAAATTTGTTGATGAAAGCCTAACCAGTAGAGATTATGGCATGGTTTTTATTGAATTTCAAGCGGAAAGACAAAAAAAGCAGGATTGATATCCCGCTTTGCTTTATAAATTTGTTGCAACTGTAGTATAGCATAAAAACTTGTTTATGCATGAAGTATGTATAATATGGTTGTGATAATATTTAAATGTAATTCTTTCATATCATGAAATAAATCTCCACTTTAAAAAAGGGAATTTATATGAAAAATAAAAAAAATAAATTTTTAACAAATCTTAATGGATCAATCCACATGTTCAAAGTTTTAGCAAAAGAGTATGGAACTGTTGACATTAAAGAAGTTATTGCTGAACTTCAAGCTACTCGCAAAGATTATTTACAAGAAAAAAGACAAAAATAATAAAAATTTTATCTTTTAAAAATTAAATGATCAAAGCTAATATTAGCATTAAAGCAATTAATTTGCCGGAGTTCTTTGAATTAATAAAGAAACCTGCAATGTTTTTCAACAAGCTAAAAATTAAGAATACTTCTAATGATGATTTCGGGAAAAAATATTGAAATTATGGTGCTCAAACATTACGGATAAAGCATTTTATTCTTGGTCATATTATTACACAACTGAAAGCAAATAATCCTGTCATTTACATTAAACCTGATGCATTTAGAGAAACTAAATGTAGCCATCATATTATCCACCATGTAAGATGTCATAAATTACTTATTGGTATTAAATTTATCAAACACTATTCTCCAGTTCAACAAACGAGTTATAGTGAAATTCATATTAGTGAGCGAGTTAAAAAATGATTATTAGGTAGTCATTATCAACCATTTTTCATAAATTCGCGCCTGTTAACAATAACAGTACCAAAAGTTCGTAGTAGTGAGCAGCGAATTAAATATTTAATGGTTGATACCGATCCGGATCCACCAGATATTAAAAAGTCAAAAGTGAAAGAACATTTAGTCGAATGAGACCCAAACGAATGAAAAACTAATGACTAGTGCGTTAGCCAAAACCACCCAACATTAAATTAACCAGTTGAAAATATCAACCAAATTTTAAATTACAATTTTTACCAAATTTGTAATTTTGTACTAAAGATTTCTATATATTTCTTTTTTAAAAAAATCCAAATTACCTATAACATTTAGATAATAAATTACCTATTAGGTTCCTCGCTAAATTACCCATAATAATAAATGTAATATTGTTAATAAAATAACTTAAATAACTATCTATTACTATAGATAGAGTGACAAATTAATGCTTTAAATTTTTTATTCTCATCCAATTTGTATTGATGTACATATTATTTATTTTTTCAATTTTACCAGTCATATTGGCATGGGCTATTTCACAGGCATCATAATTTCTCTCTGAAGAAAGTATGTAATGTTGCATTACCACTCTTGGTGTATTCCCTAGAACCATTGCTATTGTTGGCACATCAACACCAGTCTCGTGCATCATCGTAGCTAGAGTTCTACGACAAACATGAGCAGTAAATTTAAATTGGATATTACTTCACTTTCTAAAAGAGATAAACCCACCCGTTATCAATCATTTAGATAAATGTCTAGTATCATTTACGAAAAAATTATAACTTTCTAGCGGAATATAAATTTCGCGTTTTTTGCATGTCTTTTCCGTATTTATGATAATTTCCACGACATCTTCTCCACTATATTTGTTTCGTATAAATCTTTGAGCTGGCATCATTTTAAAATTAATATTAATTAGTTCTCCTAATCGCATTCCTGATTTCATTAGACTGAGAAAGCAATGTCAAATTCTTAATCTTGATACTTCCACCGCTTTTTGATGATTAGATAATATATTACTTGGTCTTTCATAAATTCATTCTTTAAATTTCAAAAATATTAAATCTATTTCAGGTTTAGTTAGACGAGTTGTAAATTTGCTCGTAACATTAGGACGGTGGTGTATAGCTTTATGATTAAATGCTTCGCCATAAAACTGATCATAAGCCCAACGAAACGCCGAAGCATAAGTATGAGCTGTACTGTCATTAATAGTGGCATCTATAATTTTATTAGCTGCCTTGAAATCTACTTCAGAATCTCCTGTAAAACATTCCTGTCGATTTTTTAGTTTATAAAAATATGACGTGTTCTTTCTTGATCTAGCAATTAATAACAATTCTTTAAATGTGATAATCTTAATCATAGTTATGAGAATAATATTCTCATAAATAATTTACCATAAAAATTGAATGTTTTTTATCGCCAAGTTCACTATGTGATGAAGTTGATATAACCAGAAATTTACAATATTATGAATCTGATTATGAAATTGTAAAATGATATAAGCAACTACCTTCTTCTCGTTTAAAGAGATTAATTCATCTATATCAGAAAATAGTAATATCAACTTCTGATATATTTTTTCCAGTAACTATCATCTCGTTCCAATTAGTTCAAATTGAAGCATTATTTGGCTCTGGTACACTGATGTTAGATACAACAACATTTGAATGAATTGTAGTAACTAGTTCCTCTTTATTTCAACAAAACTTATATTCTTTGGGTTCATTTAATACCAAATTGTAATCTTGTCTTCAAATTGCAAAACCATCTGGTAATTCTGAATGATATCGTCTACGAGATTCCGATACACCTATAACTATTACTGTGCTCATTAAAGAAACGATCACTAAGCATAGAGAAATATAAGAAAATAAAATAATTAAATTTTTTCTTTTTTTTGCTTTTAGTAAAATTATGGGGTATATCTTTGTAAAAATAATTTCTTTTGAACAACTTCAAATCTTAAGTTTTTTACGTTGAATTATTTCCCATGTAATTATCTTTAATAAATCTTGTAAACCTAATAAAGACATTTGGCGAATAGCGTTCCTCAAAGACATTATTTTTTTATCTGGACTAAGTATGAATTGTTTGTATGCTCTTATATAAAAAGCAACGAATAGTAACAAAGCAATTAATAGTGTTACTATTAATCAAATAAAATTCAAATCTAAACCAAAAAGAGAAAAATAGTTAAAATTGTTATTACTAACAACATTAATGAAACAGTTGTTCAAATAAATATTTTAACCGATGTTAGGATTCGGTAATAATCTCAAAAACTATTTTTGAATTCTCGTACATTTCTCATTATTTATTTTCGTAGTATCAGATATCATTGCTTTTCATTGAAGTAATTTTGTTTCAACCGTCTTTGTTGTAATACTTATAGAAAAATTTGAAATTTCCTTTGGAAAATTGAAAACTAATCAAATCATTTCTTTTATCGACTTAAATCCAATTTCCCCAAAAGCAAAAGGCTTGGAACGCAGAGAACTTATTTTAACTTCAAATGCTTTTATGCAGGTCGGATTAATTTTTAAAAATTTTATAAGATTTCTTTTTTAAAAAGAATGAATCCAGTAATTTGCTGATTTAACATAATAAATTTGGCTTTTCTCCCACAATGTCTTATTATGCCTACAAAACGATATTCAGCAGATATTACTGGCGTATTATCCATACCTAACCTTTTCAGCAACTACAATCAATTATCTGTCTGATGTAGGTTGGTTTTTTTACATATTCTTCACAAAAGTTATCTCATCAAGGTAACTTTCTAAGTTCAATGAGTTTTTGATCAGAAACTAGAGTTTCGCGTTGACCAAAAGTTACATAACAATACTTAGTTGGGTCTTCCACTTGAATTAGTTTAACAATTTCTCCAGAGTGATAAAATCATTTATGTCTAATTTCGATATTTTTTTCTTTATTTAAAATAGCTAATTGATATTTTCTATATATTTTCATTTCTTTCATTTTAATTTCTTCCTTCACTAATAGGTTAGTTTTAGTTTATGCCGTCATTTCGGACGATTCCAGCCTGTTTTAAGTTCATTTGGAGCCTCTACAAGGCATCATCAACTCGTTTTTGTGCACTTTGCTGCATTGTTACGCATTCTTGAGCAGTAGATTTATTTAAAATAGGCTGATTTGAAATAATTAATTCAGTTTTTTGACGCCCACCATGTCTTTTACATGTACCACAAGAGTATTGATAATCAACTTTACTCGTGTACCAGCCACGATACAAATTACGAATAAATTCACAGTCGTTATAGCTAATTACAACTTTGATGCTAGAATCTAAACCTTTAAGATAGTCATGTAGCAGCTGATGATCTAAAGTATGCTGATATAACCCTTTAATGCCGTAATAAGGCGGATCAACATAAACAACGCTATTAGGCGGAATTTGCACTTGGGAGTAATTTTTGTGCAGAATCGTGCAAGATTTCAAAATTTGGTTATATTGTGTGACTTTGGCAACCAATCCGTTGCGTAGTCTTGTTTGATAATAGTCTAAAGCTAGCCTAGTTTTGTTTTTGCCTAATCCCATGTAACTGGTTAAATTCTTCTCGACATACTCTAGTGTCAACGGAAAAATATTATCATAGTCATTTAAAATGACATTACAACCTGCTGTATTGCGAACATTAACTGACACAATTCCGCTACCGGCAAACAAATCTATAAAAGTAGAATTTTGTTTTAAATCAAACATTTCTAATAATTTATCTAATTTTCGATATTTACTGCCAACATAACGAATAACGGGCTTAATTTTTGTAATGTTACTATTACTTACATTTTTCTGTTGGCTATATTGATCTCAAAGAATTTGATTAACTAAATCACATATGAGTAGACTAGGGATTCGCGCTTTTTCAGAATATCGTTTTAAAATTTTCATATCGGAACGCTTTCCTACTTGTGTACAAATTCAAACTTTTGATTTTTCTTTTGTTGTTTTTAATTTCAACGGACAATTAATTAAAAAATAGGTAGGCTTTTTACTAAATTCATCTCCATAAGCTAAATAATGTGCTAGATGCAATTTTCCTTCATGAAAATTGATATATTTTTTCAAATAAATTCATAACATAGATTTTTGAGGGTTCTCAATACATCAATATTTTGGTTGAAAGAAATTGATAACTTCTACTGTGTGTAGTGCTGTTAATTCTCCACTTATACGTTTATGCAATTGTCTAGTGAACGAATATCGTTGATTGGCATATTGTTCTTTTTGTCTAATTGATAAACTACTATTTTTATTTTTTATTCAACATGCATTGCCATGTAACATAGCTGACGCTGTTGATCAACTTTCGCAAGGAGGCGAAGCCAAAATAATATCAGGCTTAGGAAGTTGTTTCAATTTTTCACAACAATCAATCGCACTCAAATCGCAATGGAATGTATTAGGATACTTACCCATCTTATCACTAATGCCGATAGAAATAACTTGGATGTCCGTGTAATCTTTCAATGCCTGCATTACAGACATGTTACCATCATCAAATAGTGCTCACAGAACTATCTTATTCATTTTTATAGTAATTCCTTTCATTGTTCTCTTTCTCAAATTTTTTTTAAAATAAGGACTATATCTATTTCATACATTCGGATAAAGTTTTTTTATTTTTAATAACTCTTGACGTTTCTTTTTAAATTGCGTCCCGAAACCACACATCAAACAACCAGTCCTGCTTCAACCCATATCGTAGGCTTTTGAATAATTAAACGGTTGGAACATCTTTTTCCTTTTCCATATTTATTTCCCATTCGTTTCCGACGTATCTAATCGCCCATCTTTGTTCATATCTAAATTATCAAAATTCGCCATTCAGTTCTCATACTTAACTAGCATAAATTTAATTTGTTCAACATTTTTTGAATCTAAACTGTCATTGTCAAGTAATTTGTGATAATGATTAATTTCTCTTTGTAGTTCCTCTCGCGTCAAACCATTTTTGGGTTTAAGCATTCTTTTCTTAAAAATTCAAAACCCCATAACTTTTATCCTTTATTTGAATTACTTTCCAACACTTCCATCGCTATAGCATAGAAAAATTTACCTGGCGTAGTTCCTTGTAAAGTTAATAATTCTTTAAATTTTTTGGCATCGGATTCTTTTAGATTTGTTGTGAGACTAACCCATTTTTCTTTTTTGGTTACTTTAGCTTTAGCTAAAATGTTGTTAAATTCAAACTTATTTGGCTCAGTTGGATTAGATGCAATAGATGAAGCCCTATTTTTTTTCAAATCTAAATATTTTTTAAAATCTCCAAATGGGTCTGATTTCTTTAGCATTGCATTCAATTGAGAAAGTACTGCAGTCAACTCAAAATCATCACCAGGACGTTTCCAAACGCTTGTAGAAAGTATCAAACTTCTATCGCTTTTCTTAATTCTTAACAAATCTGCTTTAAATTTTTGGGCAAACTCCCTCAGTCGTTGCTCCCACGGCATATATTCTTTGTCTATCTTAATCATTTTATTTCTCCTTAAATTTCCAAAATTTTTTAGTTTTCTAATTCTTCAATTTCTTCTGCTTTTAACAAATCGGCAAATAATTTATCATTTTTCATATTTATTTTTCCTTTAGTTTTACTAAATTGTTATTTTTAGCCATATTTTGCCCTAATTTAGTGCTCCAGAAGACACTTTTAAGAGCATCTCGGCCAATTTTTGCCCATAAATCCTCGGACTTAATGCCTTCTTGAAGCTGTTTTAGAGGCATTCTGAGCGTTTTTTGGATTACTTTGGAGTAAATCTAACGTATTGATCATCGATTGATTGTGCGGGTTTGTGATTTTTAGTTAAATATTTGATCTCAATGTTACCGCCGTCTGCTTGTGCAGCGTATTCATATATGGAGCCCTTATGTTTTGAATAATGTAATACTGGCATTTGATAACATTCAATGCGTCATTTTATTTCTTCATTTTTTTTGAAATAAATCGAGCGGTCGAGCCATGCACCAACTATAAAATATGTAATTGTAAAACAACCGCAAAGCAATATTGTTAATGTCAGATTTTTACTAAATAAAAATAAAACTGTGCATAAAATAATAATCAAATGTACACAGGTAACACTAAAAAGTAGAAATCATTTGAGCCATCCTTTTTCTCTGCTTCAATCCACAAATGAAGTTATTGATTTACTCTTTTTCATAATTTATTCATTCCTCAATTTGGCTTCCAATAACATTTCTAAAAATCAAGTAACATAACCTTCTTTTTTACATGATGCTATTTCATCTAGTAATTCTTGTTTAGTAGCTTTATATATTTTGTCTGTATAAATTTTGTGTTTCATATTTATCACCTTCATATTACACATATATATAAATAAGAATATTTAATATATTGTGTACATTGAACCTATTGATATTTATTCTCTTCTTCATAATTAATTAGTTCACTTTCAATTTGATAAAATCTTTTCTTTTCGACAAAATTAAATTAGTTTTATCACACTCATATTATACGATAATATAAATTAAAAATTAAATTATTTTTTAAATTAAATTTAATTCACATTACACATATATATAAATAAAATTATTTAATATATTGTGTATATTGAACCTATTGATATTTTTCTTTAAGTTGTTTTTCTAGTTCTTCTACTGTTATTTTCTTTTTACGAGCTAAATTTTCTAAAGTTTTTCTATGACGTTCTTTTCGTATTTGAATATCAAGGTATGTGTTGTCGAGCGGTTTTAAAATTGCTAGAATCGGTGATTGATGATTTTTTAGCATATTATTTCTAAAATGATTATGGAACTCTTTTTGCACATTACCCGCACAAGCTTTACGTATTAATTTTATTTTAGTAGGACTGGATTTGGATTTCCCTTTGTTACCAACATTAGCGCTAGTGACGCATTTTATTACTTCATTGCCCATATTTTTTTGCAAATCATCAAATATTTGATGTTGCATTTTATCTTTAACAACATTATGCATACTGTCTAGGGCATTTGGTTTATTTTCGTTTCCAGCCAGTTTTTGAATTCTTTCTTGCTTATAAATTTCACAAAATTCTTTAAACTCTTTATTTTGATTATTTAATGCTTCGTCAAATTCGACTACCGAAAAGATATATTTGTTAATTTCGTTTTTATAAGCATATTGCTCTGATTGAATGACTTTTTTACAATTTTCAAGTCGTTTCTTTCCTTCTTTCACTTTGTTTAAATCTTCCAACGAGTAAATTGGTGCCGATAGATTGTCATAAGCGATTGTTAGGCCTTGCTTTTGTTTTATCTGTCCAGTTTGCTTATCTTTGTACCAAAAACTACTAGGCTGAGCTTTAAACAGCTTGTAGATTGAGGCTTGTGTCCTACATAATCGATTAAATGACTGAGTTAATTCCTTATTGGCGTCATTACGTAATCTATCATCACTCATAGATTTCAATGATTTTTTACTAAAATTACTAAACATGTGTTCAAGTTGCTTTTTTTTAACATATATAGTTTTGTCTGGTTTTAAGCCCTCAATATTTTTTGCTAGTTCATATTTCGCATCGTTAAATCCTCACAAACTTAGTTTAATGCGTGTCATTCTTTTTTCTTTTGGAATGTTACTAGGCTGATACAACCTCATATGTATATGAGTATTATCTGTATTTGTGTGAAGCGCTGCATCATAATTAAAATAATTTGCGTCAAAGCCTCATTTTTTGTTAGCCTGTATAATTCTTAAAAATGTTTTATTAGCAATAGTTTTTGCTTTGGATAAATCAAATTTATTCTTGATAGATATATCTTTTGGGAAAGCTATTACTAAAGAATATACAATTGATCGAAAAGCTACGCCATCATGTTTGTCGTGAGCATAATACTCTTCCCCATTTTTGTCAAATAATACTAAATTTTCTTGACCACCCTTACCTGCAAACGTCCCTTCACGGCCCATGTAATCTAAATTAAAATTATTACGTTCTTTTCGAAAGACTTCTATAGCTTCTTGACTTATAGTACCGTCTGCATGTTCCAATTTGTGTTTTTCTTTGTCAGTTAAATATTCACGATACCCATCTCCTGCATAAAAATCATATTTTGTTTCACCATATAAGTATGGATGGCAGTTGATTACAATTCCGACGCTCACAGACTATTTACCTCTTTGTCGAACATGCTCTTCTTCAACTGTTTTTTCAGAATTTGATGTTTTATCAAGTTCTTGTTCTTTGTTAAAAAAATTAACTTCGCTGAAGAAACGATTATTCTCTTTTACTAATTTTGAGAAATTTTTATCAAACTGATACTGCTTCATTATTTTTGACGAATTCATTTGGTTATGATTAGAAGTTGAATTATAGATTTCTGTTTCTAATGCATTTTTTAACTGGTTAATATATCCTCCTACCGATTCTTTGCTTAACTTTGCTCATTGCTCTTCTTTTTCTCAATCAGCGTAATCTTTCCGTAATCCTTCTAATTCTTGAATTAATTTTGCATATTCTGCTTGGTTTGACATAAAACTAGCTGGTGGTTCTATAAAAGGCTTATCAGCTGGGGTTTGAATTCTTTTATTTCATTCTCCTCTCCGTAAAATTTCTCACCATTTTTTGTCTAATAATTCTATGTCAATATTAAAGGCATGAAACAATGTAGACTGTTTTTCAAGATATTCTGTCATCATTTTAAAATCTTTGCTTTCTTGTGTAGGCGAAAAAATAGCAGTCATTTTTTCTTTATTTGTCTTCGACTCGCAAAAATTAATGTAATTTTCTTTGGTTGAAAGGAAAAAATCAGGTGGAGGCATTTTATGTTCTAATAAATATTTTCTGGATTGTTTCCACTTATTAATACGAAATTCTTGTCATTCATTTTCTGACATATGCAAAATTTGGTTTTTAAAATTTGCATCCATTTATCTACCTCGACTACGTTCTATTGTGTTGTTATTTTCTAAAGAAACATTGTTTCTATTCAATTCTTCTTCTGAATTTTCTAAATGATGGTTACCAAATTTTTGTATTGTGGAACTAAGTTCATTTTTTAGTTCGACATTATTACAAATTGGTCTTATTTTATTTGGATGATATTTATCATATATACCAGTGTCAGTAAGAAGAAAATCACATGATAGAACTTCAATATCTCTTTGATCTAGTATAGAACATCCCAAATCAGTAATAATAACAGATTTTATTTTATGAAAATTTGTACCTTTATAATCGCCTAAAAAATACTGATTTTTTATTCGCAATAAACTAAATTTTTCACACAAACAATCAAAATGTTTACTTTTATCATTTTCTAGTTTAAAACTAATCGGATCTCTAGCTTGTAATCCATATATTTGAATTCACTGTTTTCGTTTTTCTTCTTTAAATTTTAGAAATTGTTTCTTATTGTAAATTAATTGATAATCATCAGATTCAGCAATTCTTTGAGAGAAACTCATTTTGTCTCAATCATTGTGTGTTTTGTTAATTACTTTCTTCATATTTATCCCCTAATCTAGCATAATTTTTAAAATTTGCATTCATGTTATCTACCTCGATTGCGTTCTATTGTGTTGCCATCTTCTAAAGAAACATTATTTCTTTTAGTGAGGTGTGCTAATTTATCAGTGATGGGCACTATTTTATCAATCTCGTCATAAATATAATCGCTTACACCATCATAACAAGTGTAATCACTACATTCCTCCTCTTTCAATTGTCTATTGATTTCGTGTCTCATAGAAAGTACCTCTTCTACGGGAATATTTTTACAAAATTCAGTTAAGGTTTTAACTTTAATGTCTGCATTTTTATTATTTTTAGTTTTAAAAGTTATAGATACTTTTGTAGAATTGTTTTCGTATAAATATAAATTTAGTCGACGTTTAGTCTCATACTCTGGTGAATATCCAAATTCTAGAAAATAAGTCCGTATTACTTTTTTCATATTTATCCTCTTATTTCTCGACTTGAATGTTGTTGATTAACAACAATTGATTTAGTCGGATCGCTATTTTGTTTTGTTTCAATTTCTTCCATAAATCTTTCAAATGGAATATTCGATAAACCCGACGTCACTTTGTTCATTGGCATTCAAGCGTTATAAACATTAAATTTTTCTTTATGTTCTTCTAAATATTTTGTTATAGGTTTTTCTTTATTATTAATATTCAATTTTTGAATTAAGTCATTATTGCTTTCTAATTTTCAACCATTCACTTTAGCTACAAAGCCCAACGATTCCTGATCTTTCATTCATAGGTATTCAGAAATATCTGGGTTATCGTAACGATAATTAATTTTGGTACAACCGTATTTGTGTAAATCTCTTGCTAAAATGAATTTAGCACCAGTTTGGCCAAAAACTTTACAATTAAGTTCGTAATTAATATTAATCCAACTGCCGTTATGTCCATTTTCGCTGCTTATATTGCCAAATTTTTCACAGTTATAGTGGTGTGCTAATTCGTGAGTATAAATTTGTTTAAAAGTTTTTTCATCATATGACAAGTAATAGTTCTGGTTAAAGAGAATGATTTTGCTTTCCAATAATGCTTCTCCTTGCGTAATTGCATTTTTTCTAGAATCTCACTTTAGCAAGGCCACGCTAAGCTTAATCTTTTCGTTCTTTTCACCTATTTGTTCGTTCACTTCCATAATTCACTTTGTTTGTAGTTTAGTAAAATCCCAATGGGGACGCTTCAAAAGTTCGAAAGCTTCTTGCCTTTCTTTTTCAAATTTATCTTCTTTGACTTCTTTTTTGAGTTGTTCAATAAGTTGTTTGGGAGTGATGTATAAACTTGTTTTGTCACATAATATTTCTTTATTATTTAGATCGTTAAATGATATGTTTTCTACAATTTTTTGAGGAAGAACTATTTTATAATAATCTGGCATTAATTTTGTTGCTTTATGAAACGAACAAAAAACTCTTGGTTTGTCTTTATTGAATTTATTATCTAAATCTACCTTAACTATACAATTAATAACATCGTTAGATGTTTTTATTCGCTTTATATATTCATTTACCTTTTTCATAATATCACACTCATATTATACATATAATGTGATAAATAGCAACTCATTTATATAAGTCTCTATTTATTAATAATTAATTTCACATTGTCGTGAGAAAAAGGTTTGTTTCGGTCAAATCGTCCTAGGCGACATTTACCAACTTCGTAGTGTAGTTCTCTTGTCATGTATGTATAAAAAGCGAAAAAATTATTTTTCCAATCAGACCCAAATTTACTTCTATACTTTCTTCATGTCTGATATAAACACATCTTTATTTTACGCTCATTTTCCGAACCATTCCAAATGTCTCATGTGCGACTACGACAATGAGTGCATTGCTTACTGGCGTTATTCTTAATGGATCATCAGTCTATAATAAATTTCCTTCCGCACCGTAAGCATTGAGCACGTACAAAAGGATGCGTTTGTCCCTTTTTGCCAATTTCTTGTCTAGGAACAATTTCTAAAATTTTTCAAAAATTAAAAGTCTTGCCGACAATTTTACTTAAATCAGACTTTCTCACGATATTTTATCACACTCATATTATATAATAATATCACATTAAAAGTATGATACTAAAAACCGTTTTAATTGTCATTGGTATCGTTTGTGGGACGATATTGTTGGCCTACTTGCTTAACATTTTTTGGAAAACTAGAAAATTCAAAAAAGTAACAGGAGGTTGAAAAGAAATAGAAAACACGGCATGACACGGATCGCTTCAAGAATTTAATAGATATTACACAAATGCCAGACAATATAAGCGATCAGGTGTTTATATTCATAAAAACAAAGCTACTGGTAAATGTTATGTAGGGCAGTCTAGGAACATATTTGAACGGGTTTATAGAGAAATTCATGGCAAAGCCGATAATTCAGGATGCAAAGCTCTTTTTGAAGCTTATAACAGCGGTTATGAGTTCGAAATCATATTAATTTTTCATAAAAAAGGTTTTCCATCCTTAAATAAAATGGAACGAGCTTTCATCAATTTACATGATTCAATTCAAAACGGTTATAACAAAACATGAGGTAACAACGAAGCTACAGGTGAAACTATTTATAAATAGTTATTATTTACATAAATTATGTTGTCTATTTATTACGGGAACGCTCACGTTCTAGTTTATTTTCTTCCGTTAAATCTCCAAAGTCACTATCATAGATTTGTTGAGATTTAGAGGGAGATAATTCTTGTTTTTTTATTCATTGAATTTCTTTTTCACAAAATATATGCTGTTTTTGGTCGTTAATCATTCTATCATGCGCTCATTGGACATTGTTTTTATGAAATTTTGGATTTGACCATATATTTTTGTAAATTACTTCGTATTGTTCCAAAATTTCATTTTTAAAATGATTAACATGATTTAAATTTATAACATTATCCATTAGGTTCTTTTTTATCTGTGGGTTATTTTCTTTCTGGATCATTTTATGAAAATTAACTTTAATTAAATAATTAGTTGGTATGTCAATAGGAACATTTAACATTATTTTAGTTTTTGTGGGTAATATAAAATATCTTAAATCTATTTTAGAATCATCGTGCTTTGGGCTTGAATAACTAAAACATTTTTGATAAGATTTTTGTTCATCATAATCAAAAACAATCATAAAACGATTGTAAGTATTAATTTTATTAATACCTGGTAAAATTTCTTTATTTCACATTGCTGTTACTATCCCATTCTTATTGTATGGATTAAGAAATTTATTTAAACGTTGAATGTAATCGCGTGAAATTATATTGTCAGATCAAACGACCTCAACTAAAGTAATGTTATTCATATTGTTATTATGAGGCGATCAGCGAGATAGCCTCTGTAGCTCGTGTAACCTGGCACAACTATGAAGTTCTTCTAAGGACGTACTTCCAAGACCTACATGTATATGTTACTATATTTTTGTACTCTTTGCAAAAATTAATTGTATTAATATTTTTCTAGACACAAATTTAATCATTATTTTCAGTTCCGAAATAATTTTCTTCTCATCAACGTTTCAATTCGCCATAAAGATGTTTCATTAACTCACCTGTTGGAATTTTAAAATATGTTTTTACTACCTCTCAAGCTTCTTGAATTGTATCGATACCTGGGGTTTGGGCCTCTTCGCTATTTTGATAAGCAAAGATTAACAAATCAATTAGTTTTACTATGTAAAAAATATTTTCATCACAAATGTCTGCATTCAGAATAACATCATATTTTTTAACTAATTCATCGACAGTCGTTTCTGGTGTTGGCAATTCATTAGCTAGATTTCAATAGTTGCCATATTTTTTGTCGTTTTTAATCGCGTCAATGACATTATTTCAAGCTTTTTCGTTTTTGAACCTAGGTTCAATTTTATCTATTCCTAAGATAGGCAACAAGAATATTAAACTTTTAATATGAATTTCTTTAATTCCAAGACCATTTTGAATAATGTTTTTATCAAAAGTTCTAAATTTAGCATTCTTAATTTTTACTTTAAACGAATTCTCTGCTCATAAAGCATTTATTCTTTCCTGGGACAATGACTTTGAATCAATTTTTTCGATCTTTTTATCTTGTTGCACTTCTTGTTCTAAAAATTTAGATACTACTGGATCAGATTTAATTTTATTTATTCATGCATCATGCGAAGGCATTCAATCATCAGGCATAGTAATTTGGTCCAATTTTCTATTTTTGCAATAAGATAATCACTGAGATAATCTGAAAGCTTCTCATCCGACTTTGTCAAGCTTAGAAACAGAATTAAAAGCTTTTATTTTTTTCTTAATAGCAGCCATTGAACTATTAGTTTTGGAAATTAAATAATCAACATTATTATAAATAGCATCATCTTTTTTTAAAGATTCAGCAACTAGTTCAGATGAGTTGTTATTTTTATCTGTGAAACCAATGAGACTTAAAGCAAGCGTAGGATAGCTTCCATATTTTTTATAGTGATTGTTTAACCTATAACTATCCGCCGGTGTCACATCATCGCAACCAGAATATAAAGGCATCTGGCTAAGTTCTTTTGCTAATTCCATTTTAATTTTTGATACTTTTTCATCATTATTTCGATATATCCATAAATTTACTATTTCTGGATATAGAACATGATTTATAAAGTCTACTTCTCTATGTGAATGTCCACCGTAGGCTACATCGTTTGCTAAATCAATCTGATTGGTTGTTTCTTTAATTCATTTAACTTTATCGGCAGGAGTAATTGTAATTTTACAAGGTCTCAAACCAATTGGGACTAGCACAATTTCTTCGTTGGGCCTAATGTTAGTAAACTCACCCTTTGGTATGTTTTCCATTTTTGTTTTGCTTACACTATGTGAAACTTTGCCTTCGTCTGTAATATTTTTACTTTGAACATGGCGGTAGTCCGTCCCGCTCCGGTCACTCAACCACTGTGCAAATTCAGTGTCGACACCCGAACACAAGATAAAACATTGAGTAGAATCAAATAACTCTTTACGATCTTCCTTACCGTATTTACGGTTTAATTGTGCTGGTGATTGCAACACTAGATGGGGAATGATATTTTTACCTTGGTCTAATGAAAACATTCTGAGCATATATTCCATTTTAGGTAAATTACCAAACTCATCCACAATGAACAATATTGGGTTTTCAAAATATGGTAAATTCTTTTTTGTTAAATACGACTGTAAAAATGTATAAAGCATTTCCATAAATAGAACTGCAAGCCTGTTCGCACTACTATCTTTGGTTGTTACATCAATAGAAATATAAATAATGGTGGGCTTGTTAACAAAATTTTCAAAACTAATTGAAGTATCGTTTGGAGTGGTTAAATTTTTTATTTCTTGGATTGTAAAAGTTTCCAAATTCATATCAACAGTCGATTGAACATCTTGGATACTCGTTCTGCCTTCAGTTTTATAGAATTGAACAGAATAAATTTTGGATAAAGCTCATAATGGTAACATATCGTTTAGAATGACTAATTTTTCTTTGTATGTAATGGCATTAGAAGAGACGTTAAACATGTTGTAATCTTCTTTATTGATACCGTAATCTAGAGGTAATAGAAAATAAAGTTTTATGAGATTTTGCGCTGATTTCTCAAAAAACGGTTCTCTAGTCCCTTCGGTAACAGGAGCAATTGTTTTTACAATAATATCTAATTTCGTTTGAATTTTACTTTTAGCATCCAAATATTTATTTCTAAAGTCAGAATAGCTATCCATTTCTTCAGGTTGCTTTTTTTTATCAATTTCAATTTGGTATGCTCTCTCTCAATTCGGCAAATATTCATTGTAGTATAAGTCTCAAATTTCGCCAAGCGTGTTTCAGGAATGTGAAAATTTAGAATTAGTTGTATTAAATCTTCTGACATCATAGCCCCGTTTTATGGCAAGATTACTAGTCATTTTGTATATGTCTCCTTTTAAATCACAAATAACCATCGAGCATTTTGTTTTGCTATCTAGTAAATGAAGAATGGTAGGTTTAATGACTTGTTGTGTTTTTCCAGAGCGTCCTGCTCCAATTGTAATTGTTGCACCTGCTATTATTTTTTTTATATCTTTGCCGCCGTTGATAAAAGGTTCGCGCTTTTCATTTTTAAATTTTTGTAGCAGACAAAAACGATCTACGGCTAGAATGTTATATGTTATATCTGTTACAGAACGACCTTTGGAGTCTTTAACTCCATTAATGCCTTCAATCGTTCATGTTGGGTAAGTTGATTGAATTTCGTCTTTAAGAACCACTATGTTTTTTTCAAGCTCCGACTGAGGTAACCATTTAACCGAATAATCAGCCTTATCAATTTGCTTATCTTTATCAAAAATTTTACCACCAAGTTTTTTATGATATCTAAAAAAAATATATGCAACAAAAACACAACATGTACCTAATGTTGCCAAAAAATATCAACCACCATTTTTGCTAAATATTATTGAGCAAAAACCAGTCCAATCTTTGCTAACGCCATGTGTAAGCAATCAAGCTAACAATGCTATGCATATTCATATAATCGTTGATGCCGCTAATATACATAAACCAACTATTGTTATTTTTTGAATGCGATTAAAATCATTAAAACTTTTCATACTATTTTATCACACTCATATTATATGTAAAATATTACTGGCATTATACCTAATATGATGACTTGGGGGCTTTGCCCCCAAACCCCTATTTTGTTCAATTGAAAGACTAGGGGTTTGTATTCTACAAAAACATTCCGATAATAAAAACTTTTAGTATTTGTTTTAAGATTTGGTTATTACTTTTTTTGATGGATCTGTGTTTTTGTGTTTCGGAATTTGCTTGTATTTATCGTCATTTTTCTGCGTAATTTTTTATATTCTTTTTTGTAATAAAGCAATGCATTAATTTGTTTGCTCTTTTTGTCAATAATTTGACTTCGACTTTGCTTTCACTGTTTTATTATTTTTTTTAACTTTAAAATTGCTCGTAAATCTCTTTTTAAACTGCTTCACTCTCGTTTACTTTTTTTAGGAACTTTAATAATTGTGTCGTTTTTTATTATCCATTTAGAATATTTCATAGTATCACATTCATATTATATTTGTTTTGTAAACTTCGTTCGCTAAAACTTTCTAGGAAGATTCGCATTTTTTCTATACAAATAAAAGTAAATTTGTAGACTTCGTTCGCTAAAACTTCTTAGGAAGATTTGAGAAAAAAGTTATGAATTGTAGACATCGTTCGCTAAAACTTTCTAGGAAGATTCGCATTTTTTCTATACAAATATTAACGAGCAGGATACGGAAAAGCACACCCAAATTATAAAAATATGTATAATATGTGTGTGATGATAACTCAATAGATTCGTTATCAGCGCAAACCTTCGGTTCTGAACTAATGAGTAAATATAATGCATCTAAAAGACAACGCATTGAATTGTATAAACAGGACATTGAAAAATTAATCCATATTAAAGAAATTTATGGCCTAAAATCGCTAAACGCAACCGCTAGTTTTTGTATTGAAATTATTAATGATTTTTGAATAAATAATTTAGATCCTATTTCAATCAAAAACGAAAAACTGCAAAAAGATAAATTGACTAGATAATAATGTCATATTGTATGTATAATATGAGTGTGATATTATGCGAGATAACAAACATTCATTCAAAAAACGCTTTAGTTCTATAGGAAAATGATTCAGAGAGGTATTTTCCTTCTTTAAAATAACTAAGCAGATTGAAAACGAAGAACAATTAAGAACATGCCGAAGCACTCAATTTCTGGTTCGTTTTTTAATGCTTCTTCTTTTGGTAGGCGGCGTTATGATGTTAATAGGTGGGGTTATGTGCATTGCTACATTCAAAGTTGACAAAACCACATCTGTATTATTAATTGTTTTTGGAATTGTTTGCACATTATTAGGAAGCTTTTTATTATTAATTTTAAAAAATATTACTACTCGCATTGACGTGTACAAAAAAGAGATCTAGTTAGGTAAATAATATGAACTTTACACTCCCGTCGTTTTGAGATGAAATAGCCAATTTAATCGGCAAAGATTTAGCAAAAACCATTTTTAATTATTTCCAAACAATTGAAATCGCACTAATAATAGCAGCCATTGTTAGCGGGGCATTAGTAACTTTGGGTATGTCGCTTAAAGTTTGGTTTAGTGACAACGAGGATGCAAAAAAACAACTTAAACTTGCACGTAGTAAATTTTTTCACACTATTGGATATATATTCTTGGGGTTGGTGTTTATTGAAGTCTTTTGGATGTGAATATTACCACCGATTTGGTCCTGGGCTGCTTCTGCAAACACTTAGCTTCAATTGAACAATAAAAAACAGTATGAAATTAAACGAAACTATAGGTAGTGTACTACGTACACGTAAAGCTAAAAAAATAATCAAAATTATCAGTTGGATTATCGCTTTACAATCCTTATTGGGTTCTATTGGATATATTTGTATTTTTCTATCATTTATTAATTTTGTCATTAAAAATGAATTATTATGTTTGTGAATTTATGCAGGACTAGTGTTTTTTCTCCCGATAATTTACAACTTTTTAACTATAAAATTAGGGTTTCACACAAACAAATATGACAAATTCTATTTACGAAGACGGCAAACTCATTTTTTTGCAAATTTAGAATGAGAGTCTTTTACAAAAAAACAACGGAAATACTATCGTAATTTATTAGAACATGACTGTACCAGTGTTATGTGATACGGCCACCATTGCATTCCACACATTGCACGAATGCTGATGATTTTTTTAATTGTTATTGTACCGTGATTTGGTATCTGAACAAACACTAATTGAATTTACTATAGTGAAGACGAAGTAATATTTAGGCCAAAGCGCAAACATAATTATAAATATCAATAAGATTGCCACTTTGTGCTAAAAACGAACAAATTGTTCTTTCGTTGACAAAAAAACATCATATAATCTGACATTTCGTTTTTCGATATTTTGGCAGTGATTAATCTTGTGAGGCAATTTATGTATCCCATGTAATGAAATAACAAAGTTAGATGGGTTTCTGTGTATCATTTCTCACGAAATTATCTAGGTGAAGTAAATTTTCATCATAATGACATTAAAATTAAACTTTTTTGTTCTATATATCAACTATGATGACTTTTTATTTCGTTGTTTTTCAATGAATGCAATTATTAAATTTTTGCAAAATATACTAGGAGAAACATCATTAAATTTAGCCATATGTTTCAATTCGGATAAATACAAATCGTTTATCTTGAATGAAATAGTCATCGAATATTTATTTTTAATTTTACTGTTACTATAAATTAAATCGCTAACTTCGTTTTCTAAATTAATTTTTTTACTTATTTTATCGTTCACAAAATAACCTACACCTTGAATTTTAACCATTATAAAGCAAAAGTAAACTTTTTAGTATACTTCTGATTGAATGTAACAAATTTTGACGATTCAAAAGCAGATTGTTTAATTTGGTTTTTCAAAAATACTAATTTTCAAATTATTTACAAACGATAATACCTTTTCTTTAGAATCAAAAAACATAATTTTGCCATCATAAACTGGATCAATCAATGCTTCTTTCCGTCTAAAACAACACCACTTAATACAGCATAAATAATGTCTCGATCATCTTTTTTCATATTTATTTTTCTATCTCGTCGTTTTTATATTTATTCGAAATATCATTAACAACATCTTGTTTGGATTTAGTTTTTTCAACTTTAGCAATCTTTTTGTTTGTTAATGTTGAAATTTTTCGGCGTTTTCTTTTTGCTCTAACTGTCAATAATGTTGCAGTGCCACCACCTATGCCAACAACAATTCCGCAAAGCATATATATTATTCACATGTAGGGGTGCGTGACTGGATTCAGCGGCTGTGGAGGTGGAGGAGGGTTTACAGGTTTAAATGTTGATATTGTAAATTCTTCTTCGACGATGTCGCCCAACGGTGTTGTTGAATTGTAGTACTGATGATGTAAAACATCAACTACAAGAGTGCCTTTTTCGTCGTTAGGGATTAAAACAATTGGGTTTACAATCGTTTTTAAGTCATTTTCAAATTCATTTTCGGTTAAATTACTTTTGTATAAATATTTTGTTAATGTCGAATTATTAAATCATTTAGTGTAAGATTGCAAAAGTGTTAATCCGTTATTTCCTATTGATTCCAAAAAAGAGCTAACAGTCGTTTGCGAAAAATCTGGTAATGTTTCAGGATCATCGTTTGATATAAACTGTTCTTCTATATCTCATCAGCCAGAATTATCAAATGTTTGCGTGTCTCCTTCGTTGGTTGTTATAGTTATATTGATTGAATTGTTTGAGTCTGGTTTAGTTGCATAAGTAATATTTTTTATCAAAACATCTGGATCATTGCCAAAATATTGAACCCAAGCATCGTTTATCTTACAAAACATTGATGCATCGATATTACTTATTGTGTAATGGTAAAGCGGAGAATCTTTAAACTCTTCTCCATCAATGTAAATATCGCCATTCGTTAAATCTGCTACCAAATCAGAACTTTCCATAAATTTGCAATCTTCTAAAAATTGGCGCCAATTATCGTTATCCCATGCAATTGTTTGTCCATCAGCATTTTCTAAAATACTTTTGCCTTGATATAAAATGCTATTATTGAAATCTAGTGCATCTAATTCTTTTAATTTAGGTATTTCATAAGTTCCGTCCGTTCTATAAATTGTTAAATCCGTTCCGTCGGCATACTTCAAAGAGCCATTTCTAATGTCAACATATGGTAATGGTAAATCAACATCACCATCTTTAACCGGGTCTAAATTCAATCCGTTTAGGAATGAAGCAAAAGACGCAACTTTGCTACTCGTATTAAATTTGTTACTTTGCGCTTTGCTATCTCCACCATAATAGTCTAATGTTAAAGTTCAGTCTCTATTCAAAGTATTGATTTCTGTAGATATTCATGATTTAAAATCATTTACTGAAGCATAGGGAGAGTTAGCTTCATTAAAAACATATCCGTTATCAACTTTAAATTTACTTCACGATAATACTGGTATATTTGATAAATTGTTATTGATGAGCGTGATAATGTTACTTGCAGACTTGTTAGCGTATGCATATGAAATTAAATTAACTAATGCATTCGAATTATGGGTATTAGGATCGTCATATGTGCCGGTATCAACATAGGAAGTATTATTTAAAATTTGTATTTGAGTTAAAGGAATCTGGTAAACATCTACATTACTGATTGAATGATCTCATAATTTTCCACCAATAATACCAGCGTTTATTGCATCTAATACATCAGCATGCGAGATTAGTCATGTACGCACATCGCTTGGGATTGCTAATTGATTGACTCAAGCATTATTTTTGGTTCACATATATGTCTGGTAATTCCCTAGTGCAGCTTCAAAATAGCTAACATTGCACGAAACATGGGCATGTATGTTATCACAGTTAGTTGTTATATTAATTCATCTTCTTGTTTTATCATCAACTGTAATTGATTTTCTAAAATCAAATCAATCGGCTGCATAGCTTACATAAGCACCTAGCGATGCGCTTCTACTAGGATTCACGTTTGCTGTATCATCATAACTTCATGGCCCGTCACTTCATCCGCTACCATCACCTCAAATGTGAGCGTATGAATTAATAGTTGTGTAATTTCCTAATATGAATCGATTGCTGCCAAAATCGTATTTAATGGTTAAATTAGTAAAATTATATGTTCCTCTAACTTCCGCGTGGTAATTAGCGTTTTTGCCATAATCTCTGTCTCATAAATGGATTGTTTCATTTAAAGCTGCTGAATTTACATTTGTTTGTGTTCATGTATGACTTGCATCGTCTCCGTTAGATGTTGAACATCTACCATATAGTGTCAAATTAAAACTAGTGATAGTGCCATCATTAACAAGAGTTTTCACACTTGTGGCGGTATCTAATTTTCGAGTATCGACATTTGGATTAATTGTTATGGTAAGATTTGCGGTCGCCTCACAGTTAACCGTTCAATCACCTGCATATAAATTATTTTTAATTTTTTCTGTTTTAGCATTATTGATACTGGAAAAAATAATTTTGTTTTGTGAAATTTTACCATCATTAAAATTGACATTACTATTTTTTATGGAAGTTATACAATTAGTATTAAGCAAAAATGGTGCTACACACATTCCTCCACTTAAATTAATTGTCCCTAAAAGATACAATATTTTATTTAGCGTCATATTGCTTCTCTTTCAATTTCATACCAAATTGAATTCCATTTGTTCTACCAAGTCATCTTATTTTTTTGTTATATTCTTCAAATATATCCCCAGTCTTGTAAAAATGATTTTTATACAGTCAAGACAATTCACCAGTTGTTTTATCTATTTGATAATCACTACCAAAAACATTAAACCAACCAAAATTGGCCAAATTATTCTTTTCTACTACCGATATCATTTGGATTAAATATTCGCTCGATGCTAGCAAGTTAATATATTTGCATCCGTTGTTAATAAGTTGTTTAATATATTCGTCGTTTTTATCGTTAATACTACGTAAGTGAATAATTTCAATCTCGCTCATAAAACGGTTTGCTTCGAATAAATTTGAAGTAATCGTTAACATGTAGTTAATCCTATTTTCTTTTATAAAATTCTCAAAGAAACCATTTTGTCACAAAACTTTATCATTTATAGCAAAGCATCAAAGAGTGCTCACTTTCACTCAAGGTGAAAACCATACCGATAATAATTGAAATGGGTCACTTAAAGCAATGTATGCACAGCGCATAATTCTTTGCCCATTGTATAGTAATTGTTTAAATGGCTTAGTAGCATTAATAATCTCGTCAATAGTATGGTACGTTCAATGAGTGTTAGGTTTTGAACTCCCTGAAGAACTAACTCCTACAACACAATTGTTGTCATCATATTTATTAAAAATCTCATGTATCTCTTCATGGGAAAATTTTTTTGTCAAATTCATTCAAAAATTATTTGGAACTAAATCTTGATAATCTTTTACATCATTCCACTTGCTATGAGGCACAATAATAGCGTCCCACGAGTCTTCTGTTTTTATATCTTTTAAAAGTTGTCCCAAGGGCTTCGTTCAAAAGTAATTTGCATTTTTTTGGCTCACAATACTCGTACACAACACTGAAATTATTTGATCGTAATCAGCAAAGTCTGTAAAATAAGCTATTTTTTTGTTAATGATATTATGCTGCTCCAAATACAAAATTCCTCTACAAATGTCGTTTATGAGCGTTTGGTATGTTATTTTTCTATCGCCAAATACTAATGCTGGTAAACTTGTAAACTTTTGATATCTTGATCACAGTATCTCAATAAGTTTATTCTTCATATCATTTAATCAAACCTTGAATTATGTTTTTGTTTGTCTTCCATGCTTTCATACTTTTTGTCCATTATCTTACCTACAAATGTACCTTTGAGAGATTTAGGAGTTGTTGATTTCATGTGAAACTTACGACGTCTACGTCTTTGTTGTAATTTCATAGATATTCCAACAAATTCCACAATTATTAATATTACAAAAATTATACCTGCTCATATAGGGCATCATAAAAATGCGGGGTAGGTTCCTAAAAAAGCTCCAACTAAATACTTTCACCTAATAATAATTATCGGAATTTCCAGTAGAGTTATTAATATGGGGACAAAACAAATAATTCAATTAAGTGTCAATTCTAATTTGGAATATGTGTTTTTACTTGTAAAAAAATGGCAAAAAGTTGTTTTAACATCGTTCACATTTTTATTTATGTAATCTTTAAATTTACTCACAATATCATTATACAATAATATCACATTCATATTATACATATGCGTGACTATCTTTTATGTTTGTGTTCAGTTGTCAATTCGTTACATTGTTCTAGTTTTTGACGTGCTCGACTATATTTAACTTCATCTTTTAGCTCTTCAATAGAATGATTAGCTATTTCTGGTTTAAAAACAGTTCAATCAAATTTAGTCATACAATCTACAATTATTGGAAAGTGTTTAGCAAATTTTTTGTTAATTCTTCTAATGTCTCTTTCTTCTAGTTTTTTGCAAGACAAATAATTACTATCTTTTAATCATGAAAAACCTTCTTCCATCATAAAACGTGTAATTTGTGAATAGTAATTTCTATTAAACTCTTTATGAGTTGTATCCAAATCAAAAGATAAATATCTTTGTAAGTTCATTATATAAACCTTAATTAAATTAAATTATCTTTTTTTCAAGCTAATATTAAATCGTCACAAAATTCTCCGTAGTGAACATCGGCTTTACTAAATTTTTTTAACATCGACGGCATTTCATCTTCTATGTGCCCAAGAAAGTGAAATAATCCTCCTTTGGGATTGTCTCTATCGCAGTA
This sequence comes from Mycoplasmataceae bacterium, assembly GCA_031259945.1. Classification (GTDB taxonomy): domain Bacteria; phylum Bacillota_I; class Bacilli_A; order Mycoplasmatales; family Mycoplasmoidaceae; genus Malacoplasma_A. The sequence continues at coordinate 4,886 of JAIRKU010000020.1, read as the reverse complement.
ATAGTATCCGTCACCCCCTTTGTACACACTTCAAAATTTTAATTGCTCATCAAAAAATGATTCTTCATCTTTACTAAATGGTTCTTTTTTTCTTAAATCGATGTAATAATTTTTCTTATTTATTGTGTTCATTTCGTATATCCATATTGAAATTTTAAACAAAATTCCTTTTTTATCAAGAATTATTAGTCCTCATACTCTCCAGCTTTTTTAAGTTTCTTCACTTCTGGATTAATGCCTTTAACACCTCGTCTACGATTAGCGATAATGATTCATACTACAGCAATCAATATAACTCCACCTATACAAGAACCGACGATAATTCCGACATTATTTGGTTTGACACCATCCGGAGTCGGTACGTATGGGTCCGTTGATGTTTCAAATCCACTAGTAGTATAAGAATCGATTGGACTGTTGGTGTGATGATCAACACCAGGTGCATATAATCTTGTTGTTAGTTGGCCACTAGCATCATCTATAGCTACTTCAATTTGATCTTCTGGCACATTATAATTTCAACTATCGTTATCATATAAATTCATCTCAACAAAATTTAAAGCAGGCTGGTTGTTGTTCTTATGATCGTAAAACATAAGTTTTAAGGCTGCTAAATCTGATATGTCATTAGAATTACTTTTCAGTTGTCTAAAGATTGTTCCTGCAGGTTTTAACATATACGGTTGATTGCTTGGGTCATATTTATCCGATGTGTATTTATCGGCATTAAAATTTGGATTTGCAGTTTTTGTATCGTAAAAACCAGGCTCATCTACATAAGCTTTTACCATAACATCTACTTGATCTTTAATAGAAGGATCGTCAATCCTACGTATAATATTTCCACTTTTAGAAATTTGAATACCTTTTGTTGTATAAGTACCAACTACAGTTTTTCCATCGGGTGCGTATTTTGTAAATGTACAATTATCATTTTCGCTGATAGCCCCACTAGTTCGAGCGCTTAAATTAGCTACACCGTTAACTGAACCTATTTCATGCGTTTGATCAGAATTATCTCCTCAATTATGTTGTGCTTGTGCGGTTAAACCATTAAGTGAATGAGAGGTTATTCCGGCGCGCATTCCTTCTGTGTTTGTAATGATATTAAACGATGAACCGGTAGTTGGAATCGTATCATAAGTTATGCGATTCCCTCCATTAATAATGTCATTGTAATTAGCATAATTAACGCCACTATCTGAATTAGGCCCAAGAAACTCTTCTTGTGTTTTATTTGTTCAACCATCGGTATTTGTTCCTGTAGTATCTTCCATATTTCATTCGTTGAAATCAATTGTAGGATACAAAATAGCTAAATCATCTAGTGCGGAAGATGAATTAATACCATATTGAGTTGCTTTATCGTATCATCCATTATTTTTTAAATTACCTGATTCGATTTGATAAAAGAAATTATTAGTTGGATCTGTTACAGCGTCATCAAATCGTGGGAAATGATGATATGTTAAGATGTAATTTCTGAATCAATCCCTAGCTGCTAAGTAATTATCATAGCTTAGGTGGTATGGATATCCAGCGACATCTCGTGAAACATTATCTAAAAAAGCCAATAATTTACCCATTGCTAATTGATAATTCGCATTGTTATACAATCCTGGGTAATCGGTGACACTTAATCCGGTTGCGGGATTTCCTGACGAATCAGTAGTATCGCCAATAGGCGCTCATATGTCTTGACCGCCTTTAATATTTTTTAATCCTATTGTTTGACCATAGTAATAAGTTGGTTCTAAATTTAAAAATGTATCAGGATTATCAACTTTTGTACCACTTTGATTAATAAAACTTAATCCACTTAAATCTCTTTCGTAAAGTGGCATGTTATACACTGGAGCCATTTTACTTTTATATGTGTGTCCATTCTTATCCAATGCATTTAAATAGTCATAGTCGTATTTATAACCAAGAACCCCAGTTAATAAATCTTTATTTAAATTAGATTGAGTTCAATATTTCCTTGCGCTTTTATCATATCCAACGTTATCAAATTGAATTAATTGAGACGGATCATATTTAAGCATACTAATAATCGGATCTCCACTACCTATACCGTTGTTATTTTCATTAAACAAAGTAATTGTATAGTTTGTACCATAGTAATAAGTAAGAGCGCACTTTCCCTCCGTATATAAATCATAATAAGAAGGCAAAAAATGAAAGCCGCTATAATCAACTGTTACATCATAGTTCTCTTTAAGCGGCGAATCACCACCACCAGTTGGGTGTACCACACCGGTTACATTATAACTATCACCAGGTGCAAGCAAAAACTGACCGTTTGGTTCCGTATGCCCAGAGGTTTCACTACCAATTTTCGTAAGACCAGCTGAATCCAAAACGTTTTCATTTAAATCTTTTTCAACAAATTGACGAATATCGTCACCATAATATAATATACCGGTTTTTTCTCCAACAAAGTGTATAGGTTGAATATCCGTGTATTGAGGCGAAATTATAAGACGAGTAGATGTTGATTTATCTTGCAAACTACTTTTTAAAATATCTTGTCAATTTCATACCGGCTGTTTGTCGCGCAAACCATCACGTATAGCTCATGCGGCAGGGTATTGATTACCAACCCATGCATTATTGTAAAGATGGTATCCGCTAGGGCTTGTACCAAGGTCTCCATAATAATCTATATTAAAATCTTGTGGCAAAGTTGTTTGGGAAATACTATTAACAATATTCGCATAATCATAATTGGAACCATTAATTGAATATGTTGAAGCATTACTTGTAAAAACAATCTTATGACTAAAAGCTGTTTCGTGATCTTGATTTCCGTCTAATCAACTATTGCTTCTTCATGCTTCTGTACCGTGATCATCCTTAAAACCACTAATTCTTTGTGTTAAGGAGATTTCATTAGTTGCGTGTTGGGCTTTATAATCAGCAACAAGTTGTGGATTGTCTTTGATGTATTTTTGAAATAAACCTATTGTGTCGTTTGGATTAATACCTTTTGTTTGTTTTAGTTCATTTAAAGTTACATCATTTCTACTTGAAGTTACGTTTTGATTATAATCAACTCCAATTATTGAGAAAGATAAAAAACCACCTATAGTCAACAAAATAGTTGAACTACTTATTAATTTATATGTATTCATTTTTTTCATAGTATCACATTCATATTATACAATCTAATTAAATACAAGATTACAATTAATCAAAAGTAAACTTTTTAGTATACTTTTGAAAATTAATATATACTTCTTATGTGAAAAAGAAAACAAGATTTTTAAAATTAATCCCATTAGGTTTTTTAATGGTTTCTTCTATCGTTCCGTTATCTTTAACCGCTTGCTCTCCTGTTTATAAATGGGGGTTTGGTGTAGATATGAGCTATAAAAGTTTATATATTTCTTATGACACACCATCTAACACTTTTACAATAGATTGAGCTAATTGTTATGCTAACTGGCCCTACGACATTGAAGCTGACGTTGTTGGTAGTTATTATCTTCAATCAACCACCAATTATCCTCAAAATTTTAAGAAAGCCTATGTCACAGACATTAAATATAGTTGTCCGTCAGAGATTGCCTCTATGTTTTCTTGGAATTGAAATACCGATTCGCAGAACCATAATACAATGCACATTAACCCTAAAATTGCTCAAATGCACTGAGATGCATTCACTATAACCATCTATATGCATGAAGATAACAATAACACTAGTTATCATTATTCCATCAACTTTGCTGCACAATCCGCTATGCGTCCTTGAGATGTTAACCCAGATAGAGTTTATGATAGTGATGAATATATTGACAATTGATATCGTATGACATCGTCACCAAATACTTATACTTTTTTAGGCTTAACAGCTTGAGATAATTGAGCTTTTTTTATAGGTAATTGTACGTATCTTAGTTTGAACCCACAATACGTTGAGTTGTATGATAATTCTTTCAATGCCATTGAGGATTACAACTCATATGCTGAAGTTTGTGCCGGTGGCCAGTTTTATGACCCAGGCCATCCTTATCAACCGTGAACATCGCATCCGCTTCCACCTTACGGGACTTATCCTAATAGCGATCCTGAAATAGGTGATTGGATGACCTATGCATTCGGCACCACCACTGATACATCTGTCGCTGTTTATCGACATTTTTATGTTGAAGGTATTGACAACAATATCCCTGATTATCATTTACAACTAGGTAACCCATATGCTGCTAAATCTTGAAACAAGATGTTTAATCATATGTATTCTCTTCGTTCTGATTTGCACAAATATTTTGATGGATACAGTGTAATGGTTCCAGTTAATCAAACTAACCCTTCTGGAGAACCTGGCGAACCAACTACAACTTATACTCTAACACCAACTGATGTTGATGCTATGGTTGATGGGTATTAATGTTACCTATATTCTGATATATTATCATTGGTATTTGTGCGATTATCGGCTTAGTTATTTTAATTTATATTTTATGAAGAGTTATCCGCCGCGCAAAAGAGAAAGCAACTAAAGAAAAAGACGCATTTGAATATCAAGCTTTGCTTGATAAATATCGTAATTATTCTTATGAACATTTGCGTCATTTAATTACATCATTTGGCTTCCATAGCATAGAGTCTAAAGCTATTAGACAAATTATTCAAGAGCGTATAGAAAAAGAACATCAATCTTAGAGTTTGTAATTAATTATTATCCATTTGTGTTTGAATGTAAGCACTGTCACAAGATGTTTTATCATATGTATTCTCTTCGTTCTGATTTATACAAATATTTTGAGTGCTATTACTAAAAATTTACTTCTTAGGCATTGGTAATCCTAATTCTTTTAATGGTATATATTCAAAGAAATAGCGACAATTCACACTAATTACATAGTCTAAACTATCTTTAT
>JAIRKU010000018.1 GCA_031259945.1 Mycoplasmataceae bacterium | reverse complement strand
CTCTCTCTCTCTCTCTCTCTCTCTCTCTCTCTCTCTTGCGTGTTAATCATGTTTAAATTAATAAGATATTTATACAATAAAAAAAAAAAAAAAATAAATAAATTTGTCGGTTAATTTATTTTTTGAACCGATAACCAAAGGTTAATTATATTTTTTAGGGTAATCACTAGATTCGTGTTCGTTAATTACACCATTAATTGCTTTAGTCATTAATTTATTAATATCTTGAGAACTCATTTGCTTACTGTCTAAAATGATTTCTTCTGTATCAAATTTAATGGTTTCACGCTTAACACCACCCGTTTTACAATTATTAGTTTTATATTCATCCAAATCAATGTATTCTTCATTCTTAAATATTTTAACTGTTGATGTTTTCTCAACTATTTCGTCAAAATGAACAGTAGATGCTTCCTCTTTTACAATTGTTGTTTCATCGTTCGCGGATACTAAGTAAGATGCTTTTAGCCCTTCAATGTTCACATAATCAACACCATGTACCAATGTTAAAGCATTATCACTTGTGACTTCTTTAAAAATATTACGGATATCGTTTGTAACAGATGAAGGTATTTTGGTATTAATTTTGAGGTTCATTACTATTTTAGCGTTGTTAGTTTTAACATTTACATCGCTATAACTTGCTTTAATATTTTGTTCCACAATCTCTTTTAAATTGTCAAAACTGTATGGTGTAGTTAGTGTAAAACTACCGGACATAAAAGTTTTGTGTGCTTTAAAGAAATTGGAAACATCGGCAAAGTCTAGGTTCATGTTAGAAGCGCTACTAATCATATCGACAATATTGCTTACTACATCTGTTACTTCCATATTAGCTTTCTCAAAAGCACTGACAAATGAAATATTACGATCATTATCAATGATTTTATCGTTACTAATTTTAGTGATAGAGTCAACTTCATTTTTAAGTAAATCAAAACTATTTAAAGCATTTTCATAAACATTACGCCCTTCAGCGTTTACAGATGGAAAATTGACAATAGCAACAGTAAGGATACCTAGTTCTTTAGCAATTTTAGCAATCTCGGGTGATGCACCGCTACCTGTACCTTTACCCAATCCGGCTACAACAAATAAAATATCAGTGTTTTCTAAGACAGCACGAATATCGTTGCTCGCTTCTTCAACTGATGTTCTACCAACAATGGGGTCGCCACCACTACCAGAGCCATGCAGTGTTTGTTTACCCAATAAATAAACATTAGTTAAGCCTTGAATTCGCTTTAATGCTTTGAAATCTGTGTTAAGGGCATATAGATTTACATTTTCAGGTCACACACGTGCGCTAATCATGTGATCAATTACGTTACATCCTGCACCGCCGACACCAAATACTTTGACACGAAAATTACCAAGCGAATCTGTTTCATCATCTAAGTTACTTAATAATTCGTTTGTCTTAGCGTTGACGTTAATTTTCTTGTCAAATAAATCGGTTTTTTCATCGATTTTTATTTCGTTAATAATATCTTTTAATATACTTGCCATAATTAATCTCCTAATTTTGCAGCTCATTTAGTGCTAATGACGCCTAATTTAATTCATAAATTTTGCTTAAATTGATAATTTGATGCTCGTTGTGAAATGTAAGGATCAACACTATATGTGTGATGTTCTTTAGTGTTGGTTTGTGTATTATGAACATAAGCTACAGCGGCAAGCATATTATTGATAGCATAATCTTCCAAACCAACTACATTGTTGGTTATGATTTCAATTGGAATATTATCAATTGTGCTTCTAGGGCACGCTTTAGCAAATGGTTGTGTTAAAGTTCCTATGAGATTCAAATACACCTTAGTAAAATTAGAGCGACGCTTATCGCGTAACTTAGCTAATTCACCATCAATTTCTTTGAATAGACGTTTGCTTACAATTTTTAAAGCAGATAACAACGAATTAACTGTGGCCTCTTGAATAGTTAAAAATTCACTACGATGTTTGTGTAACAATACAATGTCTTCATCCACATTGGTTAGAATATCCAATGCTTCAATCATTGGTTTAATGTTTGTTGATTCAGGTATCCCTAATAATTGTTTTATCTCATTAAAATATCAATTACTACCTCGTGGTAATGTATGGATGGCTTTAATATCACCATGTTTGTTGTATAGATTAATTACTGTAGATGTTGTTTTAATATCTACTACAACGTTATCGATACCTACTTCATTAGTTAATGCACCTAAGCACAAACTGTTACAAACAACGTTGAGTACTCTGCCGCCTATCTGCGTAATTAAATCAACGAATTGATCAACAATTCGTCTTGATACAATCAAACTAATGTAATCAAAACTAATCTTCCTACCAATAGATCCTTCAGGAAAATTAGGAGAATATTGTCCGTCCAAATATCATCCAGTTGGATAAATTTTTAGACTATATTGGTTTTCATCACGTGTTGCAAATAAGATTTTTTCTACATAATTATTAGCGTGATCTTCGGTTAAAGTTTCAAACACTAAAGATTCAGGGCTACGTCCTTCACTAGACTTTATGGGTAAACAAGAAATATTAACAATATAACGTTTGATGTTAATACCTAAAAAATTATCGGCTGCACTAATAAGACTACGTAATTTAGCAACCAAAGTATCGTGGTTAACGAAAGAAATGTTACCATCTAAATAATCGTGGTTGATACTATTGTAGTACAAACAATTAACTTTATGTTCAGTTGAATATTCTACTACCAATAAGTTTATCTTATTGCGCTCAAATGATATTGTAGCATAGACTCTCTCTAACTTATACATTACGTTTCCTTTTCCTTCTCATCGGTATCTATATCGTTTAAATCAATACGAACAGTAGGTTGAACTTTAACTTTTTCAATCCATTCGTTCTTGTCTTTAATATTTATTTTGATAGTTTGGTTTTCTTTTTTCATGTTTATTGCCTCTCAATCACTCGTAGTTTAGCCGATCGTGCGCGACGATTTTGTTTAATTTCTTCTGTTGTAGCCGTTATTGGTTGTTTGGTGATTAATCGATATTGAATGTCTTCGTGTAGAATGGGAACTTCGCGTGGAATTTGAGAAGAAGACATTTTTACAAAAGCTTGTTTAATAATGCGGTCTTCTAAAGAATGGAAACTAATAGCCGCGATTCGTCCATACGCTTTTAGTAAACTAAAAGCATCAGCCATTAATTTTTTCAAATTATTTAATTCGTTGTTAACAGCAATTCGAATAGCTTGAAAATAATTTCTAGCTGGATGTTTCTTAACATGCAATTTACTAACCGGTACATTATTTTTGATAATTTCTACTAATTGATTAGTAGAGTCAATAGGATGAAATTTACGATAGGCTAAAATTGCATTAACGACTTTTCGACTATTATAAATTTCACCATAGTGTTTAAAAATATCCATCAATTGTTTTGCATCGTATTGATTAACAATGAAATGAGCGTCTAATTTTTGTGCTTGATTCATGCGCATATCAATACGCTCGTCATGATGATAGCTAAAGCCGCGCTTAGGATCATCGAACATTGGGCTAGAAACACCTAAATCAATTAGGATACCATCCACTTTAGAAATTGCCAGATTACGCAAAATCACTTTTAAATTAATGAAGTTGTCATGAAATATTTTGACTCTTGGTTCATTAACAAATAATTTATGTAGATATGTAATTGCAGTATCATCTTGATCAATACAAATTATTGTGCCCGCTTGGTCCAATTGTGCAAGAATAGCTCGACTATGTCCACCCAGTCCTGCCGTGCAATCAACATAAATACCACTAGGCTTAATATTAAGTAGCCTAATGGTTTCTTCAAGCAATACAGGATTATGTAAATTATTTTGTAGATTCATCTAATTTCTCCACAATACTCTCATACATTGGAGTAATTGCTTTTTGGAATTTAATGTATTGGTTTTCATCTCAAATTTCAATTTTATTGCCTACGCCAATAATAGTTACATTTTTTGCAATATGTGCAGCGTTGATTAATTCGTTTGGTAAAAGGATTCGTTTGGCACTATCTATTTCTAACTCTTGTGAATTAGAAAAGTAGATACGAGCAGCATTACGAGCATCTTTTTTATTTTCAGAATATTGGCTTAACGCCTCATATCTTTTTTCAAATTCTATTGGTGTTCTAATTTCTAAACAACCTTCAAAACCTTTACTTACGTAAATATTTTTAGGTAATTTTGCAATAAATTTTGATGGTAAAGTTAAACGATTTTTGTCGTCTAAAGTATGTTTGTAAGTACCTAGGAATATCATTCTACCACTTTCTACCACTTTCTAACACTACTCATTATACATAAATATTAATATTTTCAAAATTTTTCATAATAGATTGTGCGCTTAGGCCAACATCTAAATTCTCATTACCATAAGATTCATATGAATCATTTAATTTAGGTAACTGTTCGTTGGGATTTAGTTTCCAGTAAACGATAAAACAAATCATTTTACAATGGGCGTAATTATCAAATTTTTATTCATAAATAAAAATATTTTCATCAATTAATAACGAGGATATTCTCATTTATACAAAGTGAATTAAAGATTGATTTTATTGGCGTTTGTGTGTGTGTGTGTGTGTGTGTGTGTGGACGAAAACTGCTCGATGAATAGTTTATGCTTTCGTTGCTTTTGTTGTAAGAATAACATATAATTGTATACAAATGAAGGACGATTTTTATTGTATTATTCCATGTGGAGGTTTTGGAACTAGAATAAAACCTTTTTCGAAATATATTCCGAAGGATTTATTGCCAATTAATGGTGTTCCGATTATTTGTAAAGTAGTGGAAGAAATAATTTCTATTAAAAAAATAAAGAAAATAATATTTGTCACTGCACCACACAAACGAATTGTTACTAAAGTACTAAATAGATATTTTCCCAATGATAATTATAAATTTAAATTTATCATTGACAATTCATACAAAGGATTAGACAATTCTATTCTTTTGGCAAAAAAGTATTGCAGAAATGCTTATGGAACTTTATTTTATTGACCTGATTGTTTTAATAAAGAAAATGAAGTTGCAAAGATGATTTCAGAATATGATGGAAATTCTTTAATAGGCATTACTAAAGTAAATGATGTTCGTCAATATGGAAGCGTCGTTGTGAAGAATTTAAAAATTTTAAAAATTATACAAAAACCCAAATTTAATAAAGCAAAGAGTGGTATGGTTTATTGAGGGAAGGCTATAGTTAACAAAACATTCTGGGAAAAATACAAAGGTGACTTAGACGTTTCTTTCATGGCTTTGAATTATTTTTATTTGTCTTCAAAACCATACGATACAGGTAATTTAAGAGATTATGCTTTAGCAAATTATGAGCTAACTATTTCTCATTGTAATCATGTTTAAACGTGACAAAAAATATATTTATTGAATATACATGCTCATCTGAGCTATTTTATTTTTTATATGTGAATATTGTTTTTTGTGGTCATTATTTGCTTATTGTAAAGAGAATGTAGGACTCTTAATTATTTTTATTTATTTGAATATCTTTGTGATAATATTTTATCTTTCTTCTTTTAATTTGTTTCAAATGCTAATGGATAATTTTTTAGGATATTTTTTTAACAAAAAAATAAAAAAATCTTTATTTATTCAATCTGCAAATATAAAATTTATTAAAAGTAATCCAATTGTTGCTTTAGTCTTTCCTATTTATAATGATTTTGTTGAAGAAAATATTGAACTTTCAATGAAACAATTATATAAAAATATTAAAGTTTATTTTTTGGATGATTCTACAGATCCTAGTTGTATTATTCAAATTAATAATTTTTGTAAAAAGCATAAAAATATCAAATTGATTAGAGGGCACAACAAAATTATCAATAACGTCAAGTACAATTCTGGTTTAGCAGCAGCATTTGCCAACTTTTATCTTAAAACCAAAAATGAATGAGACTTCATGTGTCATATAGATTCAGGAGACATAATTAATTGTGATCATATTACTAAAAATGTGCCATTATTTTATGCATATCCAAAGTTAGCTGTAGTTACATCTGTTTATACATACATTCGTACCAATAGTTTTGTGCAAAATATATTTGGTGTTTCCGAAGATATAAATGCATGTCAGGCGATTTGACAGTCACAATATTTAAACAGAATTATGCCAGGGGCTGGAACTATTTATAGGTTTAAAGCTCTTGATGTCTTAAGCAATACATCTAAAAATGTTTGACCTGATTTTATATCGGAGGATGGAGCCATTTCTATGGAATTGGTTAAAATAGGTTACGAAACACTTTGAAGCAATGCGACAATAAACGCTGAACTAAATCCATATTCCTTTAAATCATATAAAAGAAGAAATATTCGATGATTATCAGGTGCCATGGAATTGATGACTACAGGACGTTATTTCGATGCTTATTCTAAATTTCCTAATTTGAATATAACTTCTAAAACAAATTTATTTTTTACAAAATTACAAATGATGTTTCTATTTCCAATCGTAGTAAACATATGTATAGTGTTTCCTATATTCTATGTTTACTATCCTATATTTTTACAATTGTTTTTATTTATTACGTTATTAATTTTTGTACTGGTGTATATCTGATTAATATTCTATTCAGTAATTACCCTAATTAAAATTAGAAAAATATCACCATCAAAGTTTGTATATTCAATATTATTCGGTATTTTATTATTGCCTATATATTTTGCACAATTTTTTTCAGTTGTTTGTATATATTTTAAGTGAATAATTCATCGTTCAAATAAACCAAAATTTTTTGTTACTAGTAAAAATAATCAAAAAATCACCATTAAAAATTGATTTAAAAGTGAATGATTGAATTTATTAATTTTATGCGTATTTGTTGTTTTGATAATATTAGTTAATGTTTATACAATTCCAATCTATTTAAAATGAGTTCCACCGATAATTTGATTTTTTGTTTTATTTTGATTTTCTAAAAACATAATGAATTTTCTATCAATTTTTAAATTCAAAAAAGAATATTATGTTTTTACAAAATCATTTTTACAATAATAAAGGCTATAGACACATGTTATGAATGTTGTACAAAGAACTCTTTCCAAAATCTCATTAAAAAATAAAAAAATTTTGATTTTTGATTTGGATGATACGTTAGCTCCTTCTAAATTTAAAATTGATGTTAATATGAGAGATGCATTAGAAGATTTATCGACTAAGTATTATATTGTTGTAATCACAGGGGGGGGGGATTAAACAGATTTTACAACAGGTTATTCTTCAACTTCATACTCAAATCGAATTATCAAAATTTATTCTTATGCCAACAAGTGGTGGAATGATATACATATATGATTCTACAAAACGAAGATATAAATGTATTTTTCAAAAAGCTCTGAAAAGTTCTGTTAAAAAAGAAATAGTTAAACAAATAAAGTTGGCTGCTCATAAATATAATCTATGACCAACACATTCATATGGAAAAGTAATTGAGGATCGTCAAACTCAAATTACCTTTTCTGCGCTTGGCCAAAAAGCTCCGACAGAAGTAAAAAAACAATGAAAAAAACAAAATTTTAGAAAAAAAAGTATGATGAAAAGAATGCTAGCTTTGAATTTAAAAAAAATGAATGTTAAATTAGGTGGCTCTACGTCAATAGATGTTACGCAACAAAATATTGATAAAGCTTTTGGTGTAAAAAAATTAATCGAAATTTTTTTAAAAAAATACCATAAAAAACTGGGCTTTAAAAATTTGTTATTTTTTGGTGATAATTTTACAAAACACGGTAATGATTATCCAATCAAGGCCATTGGTGTACCATCCATTCGTGTAGAGACGTACCAACAAACTTTGCTATATTTGGATGCAATTAAAAAGTGAGCTTTAGATAATTTGCAGTAAGAAAATTTATATTGATATCACTTAAATTATTACTGTGTTTGCACTATGTGTTTTTAGGGGTTAGTTGAATAGTGAAAAACCTGAAATATTTTAATTTAGATAAATAATTGCCAAGATCATTCCAATAAGCGCAACTAATAAGATGGTAGAGGAGACAATTAAAATATTTCTTTGCTTTTTACTAATACTCATTAATGTTTATCCTTGATAAAATAAAACATTGTTTTAATTAACGCAGCGATTGGTTGTTTTTTAAATTCGGTGGTAGCAGCAATATCGGCATGAATGAAATTAACATTGTTTGCAAAAAAATGTAAAAATTCAGCTGCAGTGTTAGAACTTGCAATTCGTCCAGGGCTCATGTTGGCAATATCAGCCACTTGAGTATTTTTAACTATTGCATCTTGATAAACATGATGTAATGGCATACGCCAAATTAGTTCTGAGGCATTATTAGCGGCTGATTGTAATTCTTTCCATTGTGATTCATCAGAAGCTCATATACCAGTATATAACTCACCTAGTGCCACAGATATAGCGCCAGTTAAAGTGGCAACCGTCATAATGGTTTTAGCTTGTAGGTCTTTTTTAGCGTAGCTGATTCCATCAGCTAACGCTAATCTGCCTTCAGCATCGGTGTTTAAAATTTCTACAGTTCTGCCGTCATAAGAAGTTAATACATCATTTACACGATAAGCATATGGCCCAATTTCGTTGCTACTAATAGCAGCGACACCAACTATATTAGCTTTTACATTTAATTTAGCTAAAGCATAAATAGTTGCTAAAACAATTGCAGCACCAGCCATATCGTTGTGCATATTTAACATAAATTCTCCAGGTTTTAGGTTTAAACCGCCTGTATCAAACATAATTCCTTTACCTACTAGTGCTATTTTTTTCTTAGAAGGATTAGTGTTGTAGCTAACGGTAATGATTCTTGGTTCATTATTTTTTTGAGAAGACTGGCCAACCGCTGTAATCAGTCCCATTTTTTTTCGAAGTAGTTCTGGTTTATGCAAAACCGAAAATTTAATATTTTTTAGTTTACTAAATTTATTTTTATAAATTCTTTCTAAGTCATCAGCCGATAAATAATTACCAGGCATTGTTATTAAAGTTTTAGCAAAAGATTCAACTTCAGCTAAAATTTTAGCTTCGTTTAAATATTTACCATATTTTTTAACATCAACAATTAAATTGTGGCTAACAGTTTTATTTTTATTAATTGTTTTTAATGAATATTTGTCGCTTGCAAAAGCGGCCGCGGACAATATTGCATTAACGATGGCTTGTTTTTTATTTTCATCAGTAATTAAAAGTAAAAAACTATTAATGTCAATATTGATGGACTCTTTTTGATTGCTTGCAAAAGTTAAGAATGCGTATCCAAAATCAGCTGAATCAGTATTATAGTTATATACCCAGTAGATAGATTTATCAAGAATAAATGTTGCATCATTCTTTTTATGTGTTTTATTTAGTTTATTGTTTTCATCAATCGCAATTAAAGTGGATGAATATTTTTTGGTTTTATTAATTTCTAACATATTGATGACAATTATAAGAACAAACACCTTATTTGCGATAAACATTTTAAGATGTAAGGTATGAACACTTGCGTCATTTAATTACATCGTTTGGCTTTCATAGTATAGAATCTAAGACTATTAGACAAATTATTCAAGAGCGTATAGAAAAAGAACATCAATCTGCAAAATAAGTAATTAATTATTATCCATGTGTGTTTGTTGTCGCATTTTTATAATGATGGCATTGACAACAACATTATCGGTTACCATTTACAACCAGACAACCCATATGCTGCTAAATCTTGAAACAAGATGTTTAATCATATGTATTCTCTTCGTTCTGATTTGCACAAATATCTTGAGTGCTATTACTAAAAATTTACTTCTTAGGCATTGGTAATCCTAATTCTTTTAATGGTATATATTCAAAGAAATAGCGACAATTCACACTAATTACATAGTCTAAACTATCTTTAT
>JAIRKU010000001.1 GCA_031259945.1 Mycoplasmataceae bacterium | reverse complement strand
AGATTCTAATGTAGAACTTGTGACTAAAGCTAAGAAAAACAATTTTATTGAAGTCTCGGTGTATTGCCCATATACCTCTTTATTGAAAGTATAAAGCACTTTATCATCGTCACCTGCGTTTGATTGAAACACAATATTTGTGCCATCAGGCGATACACTTACTTTATTACCTGATACTTCAACTTTATCAATTTTAATATCAAGGCTAACCCCCCCGCATGAAGCAATACTTATTGCTGAGACAGCAGATGTCAATCCAATTGCTCCCAAAACAGTTAATAATTTAATTCCTTTTTTCATTTTTTTAATTCTCTTTTCATTCATTATGTTCATTTTATAAGTATAACATTTTTATTCACTACATAACATATGTTCGGTAACTATTCACCGGGTTGCCGATTGTAAGATCAAAGTTCGCACCCCGCCAAATTTAGATAAATTAAGAATGTCCATAAGGACTTAGTAGAATATTTCCACAAAACAAAACATTCAAAAGGACCTTATGAACAATAAATATTACAAGACGTATAAGGTATTGACCCCTTCGTTTATAATTGTGAATGTTGGAGACCGTCCCAACCTTAAGTTGAAAAATTGGTCCCAAAAAATTTAACCTATTCTTTTTAATGCAAGGCAATATTGATTGTAAATGTATAATACTATAGGTTTAAATGAGGATATAAATTATGAAAATGAGAAAAAAAATATTATCACTAGTCAATTTGGGATTAGTTATTGGGGGGGGTTCTATAGTAGCTTTAAATATTTCTTCTTGTGCTTCCACTTATACTTATGAATCTTACAATACAGGAACCCCATACGACGCCATTGCTGTAGCTAAATGTTCTTACAAAGAACAAATTAATGACGGCCAATGAAAAGTAGGTGTGAAATATGATTTTGTTTTTAGCGGTTATAACAACTATAGTGGCGAGCAAGTTCATTTAGGAACGGGTGGAGAAGTAAGTTATTTTCAATTTAGCACTGTAATTAATGGCGCCCCAGTAAACGATCCGAACGACTATTTTACATTTTCAGTTAGTTCTAATCGTCTATCGTTTACTTTAAAGCAAGAAATAAACCCATCTTCATCTTCTTATATTTCTTGGAATGCTTATTGCAGTCCAACGGGAACAGAAGAAATTATCCAATCGTACATTGATTATGGGTCCATTCAAAAAGAATTACCATGGATGATGTTGCCATTAGGTGGGCAGACTCCGATGTCCTCTTAATAAAAATGGTATTTTTTATTAGATAATTTATGCAAGAAAAATTGATTTTTCTGTGTACGATTTTTTTATGTTTATCAAACTTTAATTTTTGCATATAATGCTCTCAAAATTAGTGGGGAATTAGTAGAGAGAATATGCATATACTATTATGTTTCATAATTGTGGTGGATGTTTTTGTTAGTGGGATTTACCAAATGGTTGAACATCGTTTATCTAAAGAAACATAATAAATTATCACACACAAGTTCAAAACATAGCCAAAAGTCCTATAAGATATTCTTAATAGTGGTGTGAGTAGCTTCGTTAATCATAGAAATTATTAAATGTTCTTGATATGCTTCTTTGCATGACAATAGAATTTGATTATATTTACCACTTCATGTTTGTAGTCTATCATTATTTTTATTACCAATTTTGATTTTTACTAAGTCCAACACTAAATTGCATCAAGTTTCATTGAACTTTACATTAATTACATTATTTTTATGTACGGTTACATTCGCGTTTGGAATTGACACACCAAACATAGTTTCTGCAACTAGCGATACTCCAATATTTTATGCATATCATAGTTATACATGGCATATTCTATTAACTATATTATTTGCTTATTTTGTGATTTTCGGCAAAGAGCGTATGTATCGTAAATTACATTTATCAACTACGATTGCTATATTTAGTAGTTAATTTGATAATTTTTCTTTATGCTGAATTACTATATTATGCTAGGGTTACTTCTCCGCAATGAATTTTATACAACCACGACTTTCAACCGATATTTGGCTGATGCAACAATAATGTAGGATTAACAAACTTAGTTTTACTTATAGCTACTTTAATAATTTATATTGGTTTTTATTATGTGTATTTTCATGTCGAATATTTTTGTAGAATTTATTGGCACAAACATCACACAAACACGCGAAAAGTTAAAAAAATTTATTAATTGATTTTAAATTTACCAATATTTTTCATTGATTATTGTAACCAAATGATATCCCTTTATATAATTCTAAGTAAGCACTCGTGGCGAAATTGGCAGACGCGCTAGACTTAGGATCTAGTTCTTAATAGAGTGGGGGTTCAAGTCCCTTCGAGTGCACCAAATAATAAAGCCATTATTGTTTAACGGCTTTATTTTTTTATAAATGATTGTAAATCAAGAAATTGGCAATGTCGTTAATAATTTGTGTCATTACTTTATTAATTATTTGAATATTTTTTGTCCATTCATTCGCATTATTTTTTTGGTGTAATATAGAATCGCTAACTACCTTAATAACAATTAATTTAATATTGTTATGCAGACAAGTTTGTGCAATTGCTGCGCTTTCCATATCGGACGCCATGGCTTTTTCATCAATTGAAAATTTTGTAATGGTATTTTGACTAAGGAATGTTTCTCCTGAAACTAGTTTACCATGTAACAAAGGATGAGGATATCCTTTAAGAAAAGAACTAATTTTCTCAAAAAGTTGTTGGTCAACGACAAATTCTTCTGGTTGATTTGGAATTTGGTTAAGTTTATAACCAAATGATGTAACATCAACATCATTGTAACTAATTGAAGTCGGCATAAATAAATCATTAATTTTTAAATTAGAAACTAATGACCCACATGAGCCGACATTGATAATAGTTTTAATTTTAAAATGATCTATTAAAGTTTGTGTTGCCATTGTTGCATTTACTTTACCAACACCACTGAAAATAATATGGATATATGAATTTAAAATTTTAACAATATATACTTCATATCCATTAACTACGCTTGTATGTTTATTTGACATTTTTTCAAATAAACCATCAACTTCGCTTTTTAAAGCAATTACAAAACCAATCATAATTAACTAATTATATTTATCACTTGTTTCTTTATATAAATTAGTAAATGCTAATTTTAAATTGTGTTTGACTAATTTAATATAAGATAAACGATTGGTTACATCATCTTTAGTGCGCATTGGTTCTAATTTATCAGCACAATAAATAATCATATCTAAAATACGGGGTTTATCGCAAGGGATAACATGATTTTCTATAGCATTCAAAATTTCTCGGTCTTTAATATTAAATACTTTCTTTATATAAAGAGCACCTGCAAAACCGTGAAGTGTATGCAATGTAGGATATTTATGTTTGTTTCAAGTTTTAATCATTTTTTTAACTTGTTTGTCGGAAAATTCTTTACCAACATCATGATACATTCCCGCAATATAAGCCTTAATAATTAGATGTGGTGCCACTTTCTTAGCGATGTCCATCGCTAATTCGGTCACTCTTAAAGTATGTTGATAGCGCTTACTAGACATTAAAGGTTTTATTTGACAATTAATATATAAACCATGATTTGCAATGTAATTTGCTATTTTAGGAGTTAAATATTTATTTTGTGGTAATTTTCGTAAATCACTACTTGAAATTGGGACGGGATTAATATCAACAAAAGAGGCTGGGACATCGCTTATGATTTTGGTATCATAGCGTTTAATTACAATTAATTTTACTAATTTTAAAATTACTTTCCAATCCTTTCATAGTTTAAAATCCTGGTATCGATCAGTTCCAAGAACCAAATAAATTTGTGCTTTGGGATATTTTTTTTTGAAATGCTTTAAAGTATTAATGGTGTAAGAAATTTGATTATTTTTTTGCTCTATTTCAAAATTAGAAATCATGACATCTTTATATGAATTAAATAAAAGTTTAATCATATTAATACGATCTTGGGCGTTAGCGAAAGGTTGATATGGTTTTAATGGTGGTTTTTTACTTGGAACAATAATGAATTTATTAGGAGAATAATGTTTTTTTATTGCTTTATAAACAGATAGATGGCCTAAATGTATTGGATCAAATGTTCCACCAAAAATCACTATCTTTTTCATTGCTTAATTATTATAAATTAATACTTATATGCAAAGGTATAATTACTCCAATTTTAATTTTTAATTTATGCGCGGATATGCTGAAGAGAATATAAAGGTTCTAGAAGGTTTAGAACCTGTACGAAAACGCCCAGGAATGTATATTGGCTCAACCGATACAAATGGGCTACATCATCTTATTTGGGAAATTTTTGATAATTCCGTAGATGAAGTTATTTCTGGCAATGCCGACACAATCAAATTAACTTTAAAAAAAGATAATTCAGTAATTATCGAAGATAACGGTCGTGGTATTCCAATAGGTAAAAATGCTACGACAGGTTTATCAAGCATCGATACAGTTTTTACAGTGCTACATGCTGGTGGTAAATTTGATGATAATGCTTATAAATCCTCTGGTGGTTTACATGGAGTAGGAGCATCTGTTGTGAATGCTCTTAGCGAATGAATGGTTGTCACTGTGAAACGCGATTCTAAGATAGTTGAATCTAAATATAGAAATGGTGGGGAAATTGAACAATCAACAAAAACAATAGGGACAACCAATCGCACTGGAACAACAGTTCATTTTAAAGCTGATTCTAAGATTTTTCGTTCAATTATTTTTAATTCTACCGTTATTAAAGAACGAATTCGTGAAACAGCTTATTTATATAAAAATGTTAAAGTAATTTTTTCAAACGAAAATGATGGTGATAATGTTACTTTTGTTTCACAAAATGGTATTAGTGAATATGTTGATTTTATTAATGATGGAAAAACAGTTTTAAATAAAACAGCATATTTTGAAGGTAAATCACTGGCTGATGGAATTGAAATTGAAATAGCCCTACAATATACAACTAGCTCTGCAGAGGTAATTGTTTCTTTTGCTAACTCAGTAAAAACCAAAGAAGGCGGATCGCATGAAACAGCTTTTAAATCCGCTTTGACAGAATCGATTAATGAATATGCGCGTAAATGAAAATTACTAAAAGAAAAAGATAAAAATTTTGAAGGCGATGATGTTCGTGAAGGGTTAACAGCCGTTATTTCTGTTAGAATTCCAGAAAAAATAATTTCTTACGAAGGGCAAACTAAAAACAAATTATTTACGCAAGAAGCACATACTGCAGTAAAACGTGTTTTTGCTCCCAAATTTACTTATTGACTAGAAGAAAACAAAAAGTATGCAGAAAAAATTATTGAAAAAGCGGTTGATTCAAGAGATGCACGTATTGCTGCTAAGCGCGCTCGTGAGGATGTTAAGAAACTTAAAAGCGCTGGTAAGGGCGCCATGATACTTTCTGGTAAATTAACTCCAGCTCAAGCAAAAAACCCCGCCGAAAATGAATTATTTCTCGTAGAAGGAGATTCGGCTGGTGGTACGGCTAAATTAGCGCGTGATAAACGCCATCAAGCGATCTTACCACTACGTGGTAAGGTTATGAATGTAGAAAAATCTAAATTACGTGATTTATTAGCAAACGAAGAAATTTGCACTATTATTTCTTGTTTAGGTGCAGGAATTTCGACCGATTTCAAAGTTGAAGAATTGAAATACGGTAAAGTAATCATTATGACGGACGCTGATACAGATGGTGCGCATATTCAAGTTTTATTACTTACCTTTTTTTATCGTTTTATGAAACCTTTGATAGAAAATGGCAAAGTTTATATTGCGTTACCACCGTTATATCGCATAACTAATAAAAATACTAAAACAATCAGTTATGCCTGGGACGATCAAACATTAACGGATGAAAAAAGAAAAAATCCTCATCATGAAATTCAACGATACAAAGGTCTTGGCGAAATGAGCGCTGAACAATTACGTGAAACAACTATGAAACCTGAAACACGTCAATTGATTAAAGTATCGATTGAAGATGCGGCATTAGCTGAAAGACGGGTTAATGTTTTGATGGGCGATAATGCATCAATTCGTAAAGAATGAATCGACAATAATGTTGATTTCACCATGGAGAATGAATAATGTCCAAAAAGGAATTGTCATTAATCCACCCTAAGCCAATTGAAGAAATCATGTCGGAAAGTTTTGGCCGATATGCTAAATATATTATTCAAGATCGTGCTTTACCAGATATTCGTGATGGATTAAAACCCGTACAACGACGGATTATTTATGCCATGAATGATTTACAATTATTTTTTGATAGGCCACATAAAAAATCTGCAAGAACTGTTGGAGAAGTAATTGGAAAATACCACCCACATGGAGACACTTCTATTTATGAAGCGATGGTGCGCATGTCACAAGCGTGGAAGAATAACTTACCTTTATTAGATATGCATGGTAATAACGGCTCAATTGATGGCGATAGTGCCGCCGCAATGCGATATACTGAATGTCGCTTATCTAGATTTGGTCAAACATTAATTGAAAATATTAACAAAAACACCGTTTCATTTATTAATAATTTTGACGATTCCGAAAAAGAACCAATAGTATTACCTACTTTTTTGCCTAATTTGTTAATTAACGGAGCTAATGGAATAGCAGCTGGTTATGCCACCAACATACCCCCATTTAACGTTGGAGAAGTGATTGATGCAGTTATTACACGAATTGATTCACCAAATGGTTATTTATCTACTATTTTAAAAATAATGCCTGGTCCTGATTTTCCAACCGGAGGGATAGTACTTAATCCAGAAGGGGTCAGAGACGCATATGAGAACGGCAAGGGTAAAATTACAATTCGTGCAAAGATCATTCAAAAAAGTGCCAAACAAATTTACATTACTGAAATCCCTTATGAAACAAACAAATCAGTTATCATTCGTAATATTCAAGAATTAGCAAACAAGCATGATGTTCTTAATATTGAGGAAGTTAGAGATGAATCTGATGATAAAGGTGTATCAATAGCACTTGATATGAAAAACGGGAAAAATTTTGACTTTGTTAAAAATTTCTTATTTAAAAATACTCAACTACAAATTTCTTACAACATTAATATGGTAGTAATTAAAAATCGTAAACCATATTGCTTGCCGATTTTACAAATTCTCGACGCTTTTATTGAACATATTGAGCATGTAGTTATTTCTTCTAGTAAATTTGATTTAGCTAAAGCTAAAACACGACAAGAAATTACGATTGGATTAATTAAAGCAATAAGAATGCTAGATGATGTAGTTGAACTTATTCGTAAATCAAACGATAAAATTTCAGCTAAGGAATCTTTAATTACTAAAATGACATTTAGCGAAGCCCAAGCTGAAGCGATTGTTAATTTACGTTTATATCGTTTATCTAATACAGATGTAACTAATTTAAATAAAGAGTTATTAGAACTAGAAGAAAATATTAGTGAATTAGAATTGTTAATTCATAACAAAGAATATCGTAATAATTTTTTAAAAAATAAGTTGCGTAATTTTAAAAAAATATTTGGTTGTCAACGTAAAACAGAAATTTCTCACGAAGAGGCAAAAATCGAAATTGATCAAACAGATATCATTGAAGATCGGGAAAATATTTTAGTAATAACTCGTGATGGATACTTAAAAAATATTTCTAAACGTAGTTACTCTAATTCAGAATATGATCATTTGAAGTTAAAAGAAGGCGATATTCCAATCGCACAATTTATTTCAAATCAACGAGATAAAGTAATTTTAATTACTTCTCGCGGTAATTACATTAGTATCCCAACTCATAAAATTGAAGAATCAAAATGAAGTGAAGTTGGTGTACATTTGAATAACATTATCGTTAACGATCCTGATGATAAAATTATTCAGGCTTTTAATTTTGCCAATAATTTAGAAGATAAACGTTGTTTGATTATTGCTACCAAAAAAGGCATAATTAAAAGAACATTAATAAAAGATTTGGGGATTTCAAAACTTACTAAAATTGCTACCGTTATAAAATTAGACGAAGGAGATTTGATTAGTTCATGTGTTATTAGCGACAGCATTGATAATCCTAATGAACTAATTGGGGTTGTTAGCAAATATGGGATGGGATTATTTTATCCTAGTAATCAGATAAGTGTGGTATCACGTAATGCTGCAGGCGTTAAAAATATAACATTACGAGATGAAGATGAAGTTAGTGCGATTTTTATTGACGATGTCAGAAGAGAATTTATTTTGTTAGGTTGCATTCAAGGCATGAAACGTATCCGTCGAGATGCTATGGTACATGGTAATCGTACCAATGTTGGTAAATCATTAATTAGTCAAATTAAGTCTAACCCTATTGAGGTTCTAAATGTTTTTGAAGTTAATATGAATGAATTAATTAATAATCTAAGTTTTGATGGCGCATGGTCTTTAATTAAAGCAAGTGAAATTATTATTGGCGATAACGAAACACGTGTGAGTCTTGTCAAAGGTAAACGCTCAACTTTCATCAATAAAATTGATTTCATTAACGAACAAGAAAACGAAACTACAATTTTTGACAAATAATATGCAAAGACATCATAAAAAAACTAATTGATTAAATTATTTTAGACCAACAATTTTTATTAAAACTTTTTCAGACATTAATATTTTTTTGTTAAGAAAAATAGGAATAAAAATTTTAGTATGTGATTTAGATAATACTTTATCCCCTCATTTCACTCGATGGCCTAATAAAAAAGTCATAGATTTTTGTAACGAAGTACAAAACAATGGTATTAAATTGGTAATCGTATCCAATAATAGTAAACGACGAGTATTAACATATACTAGCCGGTTGGCTTCAGATGCTGTAGTATACAATGCAAAAAAACCTTTAAAACGTAAGTTGATGAAAACATTAAATAGACTTGATTTTAGACCAAATGAAGTAATTTTCGTAGGCGATCAATTTATTACTGATATATGGTTGGCTAATAGAATCGGGTGTAGAAGTATTTTGCTATTACCAATTACTGATCAATCCAACAATGATACATCTTCAAAACTCATTAAATTTTTAGATAAATTTATTTATAGAAAATTAGAATATGGAAACTATTTAAGATTAGATTATTCGCGCGATAAAGGTTTAGGTGATGAGCATGAATTTATCTAAACAAAGAAAATGCAAAGGATGTGGTCTACCATTATCTGATAATCCTAACGACTTAGCATATACTCCGAATTTTGCGCTACCATATTGCCAACGTTGTTTTCGCTTAAAACATTATGGTGTTGATTTTAAAAATGAATTAGCCAATAATATCACTCAAAAAACATTAAAACAATTGAAGATAAATGAGCGTGATTGAATTATTTTGATAAATGATGTTCTCAACATTGATTTTAAAATAATTGAACAATATCAAAACCATAAAAATTTATTATTTGTTTTTAATAAAATAGATTTAATTATTGATAATTTTAATTACAGTAAATTTTTATTAAGAATTACTAATTTACTTAATACCGTTGGTATTAAACAACCGCACATTATTATCTCCTCAACAATTAATCATTATGGGATTCGCAAACTATTTGAATTTATTCAACATTTAGATTGAAGTGAAAAGATCTATTTTATCGGTAAAACTAATTCAGGCAAATCATCTATTGTTAATAGTTTAATAAAATATTCTGGTAGTTTAACGAAACAATTAACGGTTAGTAAATATTTAAATACTACTATTGATGTAAAACAAATCAAATTGTTAGAGCATAGCATTATTGATACTCCAGGATACCACAGCGAATTTAATATTCTAAATAATTTAGTTGATTTAAAAGATATTGGTTCAATTAGTAACAAACAAAGGATTAGACCAATCGTTTTCCAAATTAAAGAACCACAAGCATTTATTGCCAATAGTTTATTTTGAATCAAAATTATTACCTCAACTAAAGCATCTGTGACATTTTATGTACCTAATAAATTAAAAATTCAACGTACAAAAATTATAAATTTAGAGCGCAATTTAAAGAACCCTATTAATAATTCTTATAAAGTGAAGAAAAATCCATGTAAAAGTTTAACGTTTCAATTGATATCTAATCAAAAATATAATTTAATGATGGAAGGATTAGGATTAATTTCATTTAAAGGAGTTAACTCAATTGAATTTAATACTTTTAGTACAGTGGGTATAAATTTGCTAGATGATTGAATTATTTAGAAATTTTATCAACTATACCACCACCTAAGCATATCTTCCCTTGATATAAAACCGCGAATTGCCCTGGAGTTATAGCTAACGTTTGGGGATAATTTAAATTAATATCCTTACCGAAATAATCAAAAGTTCCTTTTATTAATTTTTGTCGATGACGAAAACGAATAAAAACATTTTTGGATTTGGGTATACCATTTATTCAGTTAAATTTTGTTAAAGAACATTTTGTAGTGGCTAAATATTTATTTTTACTATTCTCGGTGCAAACATATAGAATATTTTTCTTTAAATCCTTGCCACAAACAAAATATCGTTGTGCGCATCCGGAAAGATTCATTCCTTTATTTTGTCCATAAGTGAAAAAGGCAACGCCGTCATGATAGCCTATAATTGCCTTGGTGGTTACATCAATAATTTTGCCTCTTTTATAAGATAAATAATTACTTAAAAAATCTTTGAAATTTCTTTCGCCTATAAAGCAAATACCAGTAGAGTCCTTTTTAGATCAATTTTCTAGACCAATATTTTTAGCAATTGCTCTAACTTTACTTTTAAGTAAATTACCCAATGGGAAAGTTGTGTGCTGTAGTTGTTCTTCTGTCAATCAGCATAAAAAATATGTTTGGTCTTTGTCTTTATCTTTTGCTTTAGTTAAATAAAAATGATTTTTTTTATGTAAAACATTTGCATAGTGCCCCATTGCAATATTTTTGCATTGAAAATGCTCCTGAGCATGTTTAATAAATTCATCGAATTTTATATATTTATTGCATAAGATATCAGGATTAGGTGTTCTTCCTCCTTTATATTCATTTATTAAATAGCAAAATACTTTGTTTCAATATTTATTAATAAATTCTGTTCGATATATTTTTATTCCTAATTTATTAGCAACAAGTTTGGCTGTTTGAAAATCTTTTTGTGCATTACATTGTTTTGTGTCAGCCTTTAAATGTCCTTTTATATCATTGTTTAAATAACTATCTCAATTTTGCATAAAAACACCAATCACTTCATAACCTTGTTTTTTTAGTAAATAAGCACAAACTGACGAATCAACTCCGCCTGACATTCCTAAAATGATTTTTTTACATAATTTACGCTTTTTCATATCTTGCATAATTATATTAACTAATATAAAATTAAAAATCTACATAACCCTTACTAATCATTAAATTTAATCAATTGTTATCGTTATCCAAAATATTACTATGCCAAACATTAACATTATTATTTACTGATAACTATCAAGATATTATAAAATTTATGACAATTCAAGAAAGGGAGATATAAATGAAAAAATTTAATGTAGCATTACTTTAGTTACTACTATGACTATTTCTAAACAAATAGAAAGTGAAAGTTTACAAGACGCTACTGCACGATTACTAAAAAAAATACAAAAACGAAAGATTGAACCTCTAAGCAAGAGTTAAAGACTTATTCAAAGTAGCTTTGGTTTCTTCGTCAGAAAAACCTAAAGCTTTGTAGCTCATAATTAAAGCATCTTCTTTAACTTTTTCAATTCCAGTTTTTTCTTTTTTCATATCATTCATTATACTAGAAGCACTTTCAAGAGAATGTTAATATATATTAACTTATGTAAATATAATTTCATCATGTCTAATAAAACAAAAAAGAAAAAAAGTTTTAGTAAATTTTTTTTAAAAACCGCTAATCCAATCATTACGGAAGCTGATTTAAAAATTTTTGCCCGTAGAGGAATTTCCGAAAAGGTTTTTAATTCTGGTATTGTTAAATTTGCACGTTTATATGCTTTAAACAAAACATGGATTAAGTATTTAATAGCAGTCATGTTGGGTTTATTTATGTCAATTTCAACCGTTATCCTAGTTGAGTCAACTGGTTTATATACGGGAGGGTTTGGTGCTTGTTTTCAAGGTATTGCGCGTGTTGCATATGTTGCCTTAAGTTTAAAAAATGTTAATCCTGAAGTAGCTAATATTATTTACAATGCTTTATTCTGGGGCTTATATGTTTTGCTAAATATCCCTCTAACAATTTTTGCATATTTTAAAATTAATAAACAATTCGCCAAGCTTTCTGTTGTTTATTTATTTGTTTTGCAAGGAATGGGATTTGTGTGAGGAATTATTCCAAGCATACATGCTATTCAAATATTTGGGGACACATCCACTGTTAATGGTGTTCTAAAAGAATACAATGTTCAAGCTATTATTTTTTCACCAAATTATTTTCCAAATTGAAGTCCTGGTAATACTTCTTCCTTTAATTGAACGAATGTATTCACACAAGATCAATTAATGGGGCAAGAAACACAATGAGTAATTAATAATGTTACAAGTCAAAATATTGATCGCTCACTTTTACTATTAGTTTATTCAGTAATTTTTGCTTTGATATCGTCGCTTTGTTATGCGTTTATGTTTATTATTGGCGGTTCCACTGCAGGAAGCGATTATCTAACTATTTATTGATCACAAGAAAAAAATAAGAATATTGGAACTATATTTATTGTAATTACCAGTATTAGTATGATTATCGGTATCTTTTTGGGTAGCTATGTTGCTGGTGGATTAGTTAGCGATCAAGCTCATCTTTGGAATGGCAAAGATTTTGAATACCCAGTCTTTGATCAAAAAGTATCTTTTTGGTCATGACAATATATTTTTAGCGCTAATTTATTTACTTCTTTAGTTTGAGTGATATTAAACGGAGTATTAATAGATCACTTATTTCCTTGACATAAATTAGTGCGTGTTGAAGTGTATTCTGGCAAAACAAACGAAATTAATTATCGTTTGAAAAAAGCTAAATATACTCATCCAGCTACTATTTTAGATGCAATAGGTGGCTATTCAAATAAACCAACAAAAGTATTTCTATCTATTTGTATGGTTGTTGAATTACCAAAGTTAATAAAAGAAATTCGTAAAGTTGACTCACAATGCTTAATATCTTCAAGCTATATTGCTGATATCGATGGAAGAATGACTATGCAGCGCCAAACATACTAATGAATTATCGTTCTCAAGCTATAAAACTTTTTACTGATAAAACAAAATATAAGCCGAATGACATAATTTTTTGTAGGCCGATTCACAAAGGGTTCACAAATGTTTCTTTTAAAATCAAATGTAAAGATAAAACACAATATCAAATAAGAATAGGCAATGATAAAAATAAAGTCAATCGACAAAATGAATGGAATGTTTACAAAATAATTAAATTTTCCTATTTTATTTACTATGATAAAAAAAACGGGAACGCAATCAAAAAATGGATTAATGGTACTAATCCAACCTACAAACAAGTATGTTCCATGAGTTTTTTAAAGTCATTCGTAAAAAGCCTAAAAACATTACATAAAATTAAAACAACACATGTTCTTAAGCATAATTATTGAGATTGTTTTGCTAAATCTAAATTACCTCCTAAGCATGAAAATGCTTATGTTAACTTAGTTAAATCTTATGAAAACGTAGAATTTGTTTTATCACATAATGATTTGTCACCAAATAATTTAATTTATATACATGACAATCAGGTGATTTTTATAGATTATGAATGAGCTCGTTTAAATAACGAGTATTGAGATATAGCAAATTTTATTAGAGAAGTAGATTTGCCAATCAAATGAATTAAAATTCTTTGCAAATTATTACAAATTAATAATTTAAATAAGTTATTAACATTTGTTTATTTGGCTACTAATTATGCATATCAATGAACTTTTAATATGCCTTTAACTAACAAGATAAAAAAATACCGACAAATTACTTATCGAAAACTAGAAAAATATTTTAAATACATTAAAAGTTAATAACGTGGCTGATATATGTCTTTAATAGTTTGATCTAAATCTGCTAGTTTTACAATAAATGGACATGTGGCATTAAATTTTGCTTTTTCTTTTCTTATAAAATCAAGCATTGCTTTATATAAATGTGTACCAATTCCTTTACCGCGTTGATCAAAGTCAACATGTGTACTAATTACACAATAGAGCTGTTGGTCTAGAAGTTGCATCATTAGAAATGATGTCGGATATTGTTTTAATGTCAATTGATACATATTGGAATTTTTCTTTTCCACCAAATATTTTTCCATGTTGTTCCTCGATTACCACATATTATTTTTTATTTTTATGCTGTGCTGTTTTTTGTTTTCCTAAAAGAAGAACTAATAGAAACCCAACAAAAGTTAATGGTGCTATAAATACATAAGCAATTACTAAAATATCTAAAAGAACGATCGCATAGGGGAAAGCGATGCCGAAAATATATAAACAACTTAAAACGCCGATAATAGATAGTATTGAACTAAATACAATTAGACAAATAGCAATGATTTTAATATGGCGACAATTTCTTAACAAAGAATGATATTTAACTACAATAGATGCTGCCATTAAACCAACTACACCGATAATAAAACTAAAAGCAAAACTAGTATCAATTAATATGGAGTTGGATGACTTACATAAGAACATAATAACATTAGCAAGCACAAATGGAAAAAGGATAAAAGATACTAGCGCTACAATTGTAAAATCTAGAGGATATTGTTTGTGCGAAATAGATTTATTTTGCTTTTTAAGAATATTTTTAGTCATATTAATGTGTATTATAATAGCGATATGGAAAAAAGAACACGAAAGCTTTTATCATTTACATTAGCTGGTTTTGCTTTGCCAGCGATTGCTTCAGCCATCATTATTTCCACTATTAATTATAAAATGACAGGTCCGGAACGATTGATTGCCCATCGCGGTTGATCAGCAAAATATTTTCAAAATACTTATGCAGCCTTCAACGGAGCGGTAGGCGGTACTGAAAGTAAGTTTTGGGGGGCAGAAGTTGATTTACAAATGGATTCAGAAAATAAGATTTGATGCTCGCATTATATTAATCCTTTTGAAGACGTAACCAAAAAAATTGACGAATTAACCACTGTGGGGATACAAAACGAATATTTAAAAACTGATGGTGCTTTGAATCCATATAAAATTAATGTGCCTCGTGATAGTTTTAATGATCAATTATGTCCATTTTACGATCCAAGTAACAATGTTGGGTACCTTAATTGTTTTTTAAACAATAATGCTCACCCCATAATTGAATTAAAAATAGAATCAGTACTTCAAGACGATCCGATAGATGATTGTATGAAAATTGATCAAGATAAAGTAACTACATTTATTACAAATATTTTGAAGGACATTCAAACAGCATCAACTAGTGATGCTTCACTATTATCACGATGCTATTTTGTAAGTTTTTCCGATGATCTTTTAGCAGAAACGATTAGGCAAGTGCATGAAGATACTTATAGTCAAGTTTCCAATAAGCAATTTCAAAAATTATTAGACGATGGTGGCAATGGCGCTTATATTTTAAGCGACACTTACAAGAATACCACTCCAGGTTCAAAAACTGGGAGCACCACTAATGTTAAAAATTATGAAAAATATGTTGATGGTTCTTGAAATCAAGATGGTAACGAACCGATTGGGATAGACGTTTATTATGGTTTGCTTACTTCCAAAATGATAAATAAAGCCCACCAAAATAACGTTGAAGCAAATTGTTGAACCGCAAACTATACAAGAACAGAAATCGCTGAAGCAATGTCTTTAAATATATTAGCAAAATCCGGTTGTGATTTAATCACTACAGACGATTGATTTAATTTAAAATAAAAAAATTAGATGTCAACACCTAATTTTTTATAAGTTTTAAATCTTTTAAGCTTCTATTTTAACTTTTGCACCAGCAGCTTCAAATTTCTTTTTAATCTCTTCTGCTTCTTCTGGTTTAATATTTTCTTTAATGATAGCTGGAGTTTTTTCTACAGCAGCTTTTGCCTCCATTAAACCTAACCCAGTAGCTTCACGATATGTTTTAATAACTGCTACTTTCTGTGCACCTGCATCTACTAGTGTAATGGTAACTGATGTAGGGGCTTCAGCTGGTCCTGCAGCAGGCGCTGCGGCTGCAGTTGGAGCTGCCGCACTAACGCCAAATGCTGTTTCGATTTCCTTTACTAAATCATTAACTTCTAATAATGTCATTTCTTTCAATGACTCGATAATTTGTTCTTTTGATAATTTTGCCATAAATAATGGTACCTTTCTTAATTATTGTGGTTTATGTTCACCAACGGCTTTAATGCCATAAGCTAAGTTACGGATAGATGCTTGTAAACAAGATAATAACATTGATAATAATCCTTCACGCCCAGGAATACTAGCAATTTTATCTAATTCACTATTGGGAATATGATTAGATTCCAATATACCATCTTTATATTTTACAAATTTGTGAGTTTTCATAATTTCATGTAATTCTTTAAATGGAGCGATTTCATCATTGCCTCCAATTAAAATGGCATTTGGACCTTGTAATTGATTAAAACCTTGAAGTTTAGCTAAACCAAATGCACGATTATATATATTGTTCTTTGCCACAAACATTCTAGCATTAGTAGCGTGTAATTTTTTACGTAATGCTGTTAATGTTTTAGCGCTTAGACCAAGATATTCAAAAACGATGATTGATTTAGCTTCGCTCAAAATTTTTGTCAAAGATTGAGCATCATTTTCTTTTTCTTGAATGATTATTTTCATAATTTAACCCTCCAAATATTTTGCATTAACACTAAAACGTCTTTGATGTTTTCACACCGAAGACGTTTGAAATGTACAAATATTGTATCACCTCGGTAACATTATTAAGGTTTAAAACCCGTTACTGTCTTTGGTTAATGCTTCATAAGTATATATGGAAAATTAAAATTAACTAAGATCTTTTATAAAGTTTTTATAAGAAGCATCGTTAATAGATGTTTTACTACCATTGTAAATCATTGATAAGAAACAACCTCTTCATGAAGCGGCACTAATGTTAAGTGCGCTTTGATATTTTTCAATATTTTTCTGGAATAAATCATTGTTTTGTGTTGTTGTTTTACCAACGAGTGAATTGATAACGTTGGTAGATTTTTCTACCGAAAAGTAATCAATTACTGTTACTGGGACATTCACCACACCAGCTTCAAAATCACTAACAGTTACAATTATTGTTCGTGGTTTAGTACGATAACCATAAGCGATGATTTCATTAATTTCATATAAACTATTAGCGAATATTTTTTTTGTTTTTAGGATATTATCAGTCACTGATTGTTCGTGTTTAAAAATATTAATATCATACATACTATTGGCAATCATTTCATGTTGTTGAAACGCCATTAAATGTTGTTTGGTTTTTTCAAATAATGGTTGGCGATATGTTAATTGTTGATATACCGGAATGACTAAAATTGGAGCAAACATAAAATAAATGTTGCTAAAAAATGTTTGATTACTAGTTATAAAGTCATTTTTGATTAACTCGTAATCATAGTATTGGTTAAATTGATTGTAATTTATATTGAAATTAATATTTTCGAACGAAGGAGATGAAACGATGTTTAGAGTTTCTTTTTTTTCAAAACTATAATCATTTTTGGTTTTCATCAATTTAATCATTTCTTCTTGAGCTAATGGAGAAAATAATGTTCGAAACTGGACTTCATTATCTCGCTTACAAGGAAAATAGCGATCAAATTCAGGGTTATCCATCGGTTCCATACTTTTATTTTTTTTGAAAAATTTTTCAGCTTTTTTCTCATTTTTAAATTCATCTAAATTAATAAAACTTAATGATTCAGCGGCATTTGATTTAAAAAATAATTTGGTATCGGTTCAATACATTGGAGCAGGATTAGTGGTGGTGGCTGTTATTACTTTAGCAGCCATATATGATTCAGCGCGTCCGTTAACATATCGAACACGACGAACCATGACTGTCCTGCTTCCAGTGTAAATGTGGTCATACATTTTTGTGTATTTTGTTTTTAAAATAATAAAAGGATTAGTTTTAAGATTTCCAGATAAACAATATAAAACTGAAGAATTTACGCTATCTTGAAGTCAATTCGCCCAATTTAAATAATCAGATTCTGAAAAATATCGTGCAAATGATATCAATGGGTAAGTTTGTTCAAAAATTTGAAAAGTTAAATCTGGATAAATGTGATTTTTTAGATCAAATAATTGCAATTGAGCATTATTAAATTCTTTATTACGTTCACTTTGAAATTCTTGTAATTCTTTTTTGTTTTTTAAATAACTTTTTTTCACTAGCCAACTTAAACCAAAAATTATTATGCCAACAGGAATTAGACTACTACTAACACTAATCAGAATTGTTTTAATGTTACTTACATCTCCTAATGTAGCTATTAGAATAAGCGCAATACATATCACTACTATGATGACGCTTACAATTCGCATGAATATCATCCAAAAGCGAGTATGCTTCACTTCTTTATTCTCACGATTAATATGTTTGTCTAAATATCTGATTTTGTCAGCTGTAGTTTTATTGGCGCTAATATCTATTTTTGACTTATTTAAGACTAATTGTAAAAAAGTGTCATTAATAATTTTTTCGTTTTTAGCTTTTAAAGTACCGTTAAAATAGTCGACAACATGAAGCGTTTCGTTGTCAAAAGAACTTTCTACCATGTCGTTTATAACCTAAATTAATTAAACGTTCATTTTAAGACTAACGTCTTGTTTATCTTGTTCGCTTGCTGCAAATAAAGCAAAGCTATGTAGACGCATAGAAGAAGCTATGACGTTACTTGGTCACGCTTGAATCTCTTGATTAAATTGTAAAGCTGTAGCGTTGTAAAGACGACGAGATGCTGCAATTTCTCTTTCAATATAATCAGCCGAACTCATTAAATCTCTAATTGTATCGGTTGTTTTTAAATTAGGGTAATTCTCAAATGTAGCCATTAACCTAGATAATGCACTAGCACTTGCCGCATCATGAGCGACCAATCCTTTAGAATCGTTAGGAGCGATATTCACATTACGTAATCTAGTAATATCCGTTAATAGTGATTTCTCATATTTAATAGATGTTTGTGTAGCGTCCACTAATTTAATTAATGTGTCTCTACGTTTCTTTAATTGTACATCAATACCTGAAGTAGCTTCGTTAATTTTTTCTTGTTGTCTTTTGAAGTAATTACCTTTTTGAATTTTTCAAACCGTAATGATAATACCACCAATAATGGTTAATCATAATAAAACGAATAAAATTCAAAATGCTACTTTTGCTGACGTTGAAATTGTTGCTTCTCTTTCGGTGTTAACAACATTAGGCGAGAAGCCTTCCTTGGCTTGTTGTTCATCTTTTTGTCTTGTATCTACTAACATAAGTTGTATCCTTGATAAATATTTTGTAAACAACACCATTATAAGGAAATAAAAATCAGTTACTTATCTATTTTATTATTTTATTATTTATGAAATTATGTAGTTGAATCATTTGAAATAATGTAGTTTAACAATACAAATTATTTGTTTAAAAACGATTAAGTCCATGTTACACACCATAAAATCTTGGGCCCATTTAGTTAATTGACCACTGTTATAACTTTTAAAAGCATTTACGGCAGTTGTTTGTTCATTAGTACCATATGTGAAAAAAATACCAACATTCGGACAGCTAGAGAAGATATGGTTATAACTAGCAATATAGAATTTAGGAACTTTTAAGTTGTCAGTAGTTTTTGGAAAATGAATATTTCTTAGATTCGCACAGCCATAGAAGGCAAGTTTGCCGATGGAAAGAACATTTGAATTTAAATCTCCGACATGATCAAACTGAAGGTGTTTTAGATTACCATCAGATGCTAAAGCCGTACAATTATTGAAGGCATTATCGCCGATGGAAAGAATTGCGCCACTACCACAATCAATTTCAAGAGTCTGAAGAACAGGTGCGAACTTTCTAATTACAAATAAAATCAGAACTAGTAACTATCTGAAAACGTAAT
Organism: Mycoplasmataceae bacterium; assembly: GCA_031259945.1. GTDB lineage: Bacteria > Bacillota_I > Bacilli_A > Mycoplasmatales > Mycoplasmoidaceae > Malacoplasma_A. Next base: position 77 of record JAIRKU010000001.1, on the reverse strand, counting down.
ATTGGGATATCAAGCTTTGGGAAGTGTAAAGTCTATGTGACTACTACCAAATGATAAGCTTAAATAAAAAATATCGT
>JAIRKU010000027.1 GCA_031259945.1 Mycoplasmataceae bacterium | reverse complement strand
AGAGAGAGAGAGAGAGCAACCTAGTTGCTCTATCCACTTTAACTTTTAAAAAGCAAGAATTTAGCATTCGCTAGTTCTTGCTTTTTTTATTGTCTAGTTGATTATTTTCACAAAGGAGAAAAAAATGAAAAAAAATACAATGCTTAAAAAAATTAAATGCTGTGTTGGTACAAGTGTTGTTGGTATCGGCACACTAACTGCTTGTAGTGGCCCTAGCCCCACTAATGTTGGTAAAACTATTCAACTATCTTGAATGGGTGATACCTCGTTATTACAAAATGTTGGAGATTCTGCCACTGTTAATGTTGGTGGTAACGCAACTAATGTTAATTTAAGTGCATCAGGAGAAGGACAAGGCGACATTTGAGTTTTTAATTCATCCGCTAAAAAAATTACGCTATTAAAACAAGTTACACATAACATTGTGGTAAACATTACCTCTACAGCAGCTGATGCGGAACCACAAAGCTTGTCTATTAATATTATTACTGGTTCTAATGGCTTGTCAGTTGAAGCCAATAAATATTATTTGAATCAAACATCAAATACTTGTACATTAACAGCTAAAGTTAATATCGGCGACGCATCAGACACCACTTGAAGTATCCCATCAGCTTTCGTTGGAAACGTTTCACTAAATTCTACTAAAGGATCATCGGTTACGTTAACTTACGACAATGTAGTACCAGTATCATTGGTTGTTCCTATAACCGCTACTAATAATAATTCTAATTTTCCTATTTCAATTACACTGTTAAGCCCAGAAACAGTTGCTGATCGTTTAGAAGTATCACAATCAAGTTATGTTTTAGGAATAAGTACTGATGGGCAAGCTAGTACAGCTGCATTAACTGCGATTACAGAAGGCTCACTAGATCCTGCGCAGACACAATGAAGTTCATCTAGTTCTGCAGTCACTTTGAGTAGCAATACTGGTGCTAACATTACCGTTACATATGCAATTGAAGTTGCTCAACCTGAGACAATTACAATTACCGCCGCTAATAGTGGAAAAACATATCCAATTGGGATTACTTTATTACCCCATTTCTACCAAAATGATGCAACAACAATAGCATTGCAAGCTAACATGGATATTATGTCTCTAGGTTCAACTGTCATGATTAACGCTGAGGTTACTAACGAATATGGAGATACCACTTGACAAATACCAGTTGATAGTCAAAATTATTTACAATTTGTGCATGAAAATGGTTCCACATTTGCAGAAGATGAAAAACCATCGGGCAATACGGTTTATATTCAATATTACCGACCATGAACAGGGACTGAATACGAACAATTCTTTCCAGTTAGTATTTATGCAATAAACAATAATGTTGAGACATCAATTAATCTATCATTATCAAAGTATAGCGCCTCAACAAATAATTGAACAGTTTCTTCTAAATTAACCACTCTTGCTGTTGTTGGTGATTCCACTTTTTTATCAGCTATTGGTGGTGTATGAAGTGATAATTACCAATGAAAACTTGAAAATAGCGATAATTTAACATTAACTAACTCTGATAGCCAAACAGCTACTATTCTTTATGAAAGTCAGGCTAATCCTTCTACCACCTGTGATGTATATTTGAAAGATGAAAATGACTATACATTAGCCGCCATTACTATACAAATTTTATATGTCGGAGACGTGATTACTAATTATTTACAACTATCAACCAACTCTAATGCGCTTTCTTCGCTCAACGAAACGGCTACCATTACTGCTAAAATTATCGGCTCAGGTCCAAGTGGTTTAAGTGATATTATTTGAAGCTGCACCGAACCAACAAGCGGTGCCGTAATTTTTAATAGCGACAGTACCGGGCATGCAACATTAACTTATACATCATCAACAGCTACCGGATCAGATCCTCAAATCATTACAGTAACTGCCAAATTGGGGGGCGAAGGTTTTGAGTTTTTTATTAACATTATTATTCATCCAGTAGATAGTGATTCGCTAACGGTTCGTTCATCTGCTGATCAAATAAATGTTTTAAATAATGCGACGTTAACTATATCATCTAGTGGGCAATTTGCTAATCTAGCCGAAACAGCTACATGGAGTATTGATACAGCTTATCAACAATACATAAAATTCGTAGGTTCATCAACTGACAATTACACTGACACAACTGCTGTTGGTAGTTATGCAACGATTAGTTATTACACTCCTCACTACGATGCCGCATTAACATCGGAAATTACTGCATCTATTTCAAATTACCCATCAAGCATGTCTTATACCAAAAGCATAATGCTTTTGCCAAAAGAACGTATTCCCACAGTAATTGGTACGCAAACTATAGCGCTATCATATACTGATTATCAAGGAAACGGTTATGTGTACTATAGTTTGGGATATGTTAAAAGATATCCAACTGGTTATCGAGTAGATACAACATTTAGTGATTTGCTAATAGGATATGGATCAGGCAGAGTACATGCATCTTTCTCATTTTCTTTGGCAACCCGTAGTGACAATATAGATTTTAATCTTTTTTCAAAACCAACCGCTACTGAGATTTCTAATGTAGGAATTAATGAACTTTACGTTGCGACAAAACAATACAATGATTATCTTATTGAGGTACTAATTGTTTCAAAGCGTCGAAATAATTATTATTTAAGCGGAGTATGCACATGATCATCTGGTGCACTATTGCCGCTTGTAGATCTTTTTCAGGATTATAAAGGTGCATCATTTACAGTTAAATCGTTCAATACAGGTGGAGACACAAATAAAATAGAGGGCTACACATATCACCAGCTTTGAGAATCAACGACATCTTAATAGTTTAGAATAATAAAATTACTAATATAAGTAGCAAAATATAATCGAAACTTATTAATTTCGACGAGCTTTAATTTGAGCTTTAATTTGAAAATAGTATAAGTATCTAAAATTCAATCAAAGTATAATATTAGGAATGTACAACCATAACTTATTAGAAAAAAAATGACAAAAATATTGGCAAACTAACCAAACTAATAAATTTGTAGATTCTACTTTACCTAAATATTATGTGCTTGACATGTTCCCTTATCCTAGCGGAGCGGGTTTGCATGTTGGACATCTTAAAGGATATACAGCTACCGATATCGTTGCACGATACAAAAAGTTATGCGGTTTTGATGTTTTGCATCCGATTGGTTGAGATGCCTTTGGTTTACCAGCAGAACAATATGCAATTGATACTGGTAATGCTCCTGAAGCGTTTACTCAAAAGAATATAGAAACCTTCCGTGAACAGTTGAAAATGATGGGCTTTAATTATGATTACACCAAAGAAGTTAATACCACCGATCCACAGTATTACAAATGGACTCAATGAATTTTTAGTAAATTATTTGAAAATGGTTTGGCTGAAATAAGAGATATAGAAGTAAACTGGTCTGAAAAATTAGGCACAGTATTAGCCAACGAAGAGGTTTTGGTTATTAATGGTAAAATGGTATCTGAACGTGGACATCATCCTGTTGTTAAAAAACCTATGCGTCAATGGGTACTAAAGATTACTAAATATGCCAATAAGTTGCTGGAAGGGTTGGATACAGTGGATTGGCCTGAATCCTTAAAATTAATGCAACGTAATTGAATTGGTCGTTCCGAAGGAGCTTTAATTACTTTTGAAACAACTGTCAAAACAAATATTGAAATATTTACAACTAGACCTGACACAATTTATGGTGTAACATTTATTTGTGTTGCTCCTGAAAATGCATTGGTTGAAAAATTAACAACTAATGAAAATAAAAAAAGTATTACAAAATACGTAGCTGATGCTAAAACTAAAACAGATTTACAACGTAAGGAATTGCAAAAAAATAAAACCGGAATATTTACTGGCAGTTTTGCCATCAATCCTTTTAATAACAAAAAAATACCGATATATGTTGCAGACTATGTTTTAAATTCTTATGCTACAGGAGTAGTTATGGGAGTGCCTGGTCATGACCAACGTGATTATGATTTTGCTTTGCAATATAAACTACCAATTGAGTTTGTAATTAAAACAAGCAATACAAATAAAGCTTACGAAGATGATGGTGTACATATTAATTCACCATTGATTGATGGATTACATATAAACGCGGCTAATGAAAAAATAATTGAATATTTACACAAACATAAAATTGGTAAAAAAGTTATAACATTTAAAATGAAGGACTGAATCTTTAGTCGTCAACGTTATTGAGGCGAACCTTTCCCAATTGCGTTTGATGATAAACAAAAACCCCATTTAATTAAAGAATTACCAGTTTTATTACCTAAAACTAAAAACATTACACCATCTAAAACCGGTGCATCTCCTTTAGCTAATTTAACAAATTGGGTAAATATTGAAATAGATGGTAAACATTATCAACGTGAAACTAATACAATGCCACAATGAGCTGGATCATGTTGATATTATTTAGGTTACTTAATGAAACAAACAAATGGTAATTATTTGTCTTTAGACGATAAAAAAACTAAAGTTATTTTTGACAAATGATTACCAATCGATTTATATGTAGGGGGGCAAGAACATGCCGTGTTGCATTTGCTTTATGCACGTTTCTGGTATCGTTTCTTATATGATATTGGCATTGTTTCAACTAAAGAACCTTTTCAACTAATCGTCAACCAAGGAATGATTCTTGGTTCTGATGGTAGTAAAATGTCTAAATCAAAAGGTAATGTAATTAACCCAAATGACATTGTAAAAACTCATGGTGCAGATACATTACGTTTGTACGAAATGTTTATGGGGCCATTAACTGCATCATTACCTTGAACTGATAATGGTGTCGATGGGATTAAAAAATGATTGGAACGTGTCCACCGTCTATATAAAAAAAGTGATATTAAATTTATAGATAATATTGACGCAATACCTAAATCATTAGATATAGCTTACCATAAGTTTATCAAACAAATAACTAATGATTTAGAAATACTTAATTTTAATGTGGCTATTTCGCAAATGATGATTTATATTAACCGTTGCTATAACCATCAAGTTTTAAATAAAACTCATGCTCAAAATTTTTTAATTGTCCTTTCATGTTTTGCACCACACTTAGCCGAAGAACTATGACATGATGTATTTAATCATAAAGATTCAGTTACTTTACAAACATGACCAACCTATGAAAAAAGTAAAACTATTGATGATGTCGTCGTTCTTCCAATCCAAGAAAATGGGAAATTACGTGCTACTATTCAAATTAACTTGGATGATTCGCAAGAATTAGTTATTCAAAAAGCATATTCAGAACCAAAAGTAATTAAATTTATTAATGATCGTAGTCCTAAAAAAATTATTTATATTAAAAACAAAATCTTAAATTTTATTTTTAAATAGCAAAGATTTATTATATAAGTATCTCATTAATTTTAACATGATCAACACAAGAGAGAGAGAGAGAGAGAGAGAGAGAGAGAGAGAGAGAGAGCAACTAAGTTGCTCTTGACGCTTTAGCTTTTCTTAAAAAGCAAGAATTTAGCATTTGCTAGTTCTTGCTTTTTTTATTGTCTAGTTGATCATTTTCACAAAGGAGAAAAAAATGAAAAACATGAAATTAAAAAGAATATTAGGAATCTCTTCCATAATGTTAGTTGGATTAGGAATTAGTATTCCAATTGCATTAACAACTAGTTGTAGC
>JAIRKU010000021.1 GCA_031259945.1 Mycoplasmataceae bacterium | reverse complement strand
ATAAATTAACCGACAAATTTATTTATTTTTTTTTTTTTTTTATTGTATAAATATCTTATTAATTTAAACATGATTAACACGCAAGAGAGAGAGAGAGAGAGAGAGAGAGAGAGAGAGAGCAACCTAGTTGCTCTATCCACTTTAACTTTTAAAAAGCAAGAATTTAGCATTCGCTAGTTCTTGCTTTTTTGTCTTGTCGAAAGGGAAAAAATGAAAAAGAGAAATTTAGCCTGAAAATTATGGATTGCAATCCCTACATCATTAGTGGGGGCGGGAGGTATTACTACAGGAGTGTTAGCAGCAGTAGGGTATTTTAATAGTAATCTTACCAAAGTAAACATTAATACTATTTTTGGTCAATCCTATCAATGAAGCAATAATGCTACTACTCCCGACGGTACTAGCACGCAAGATAACGATAACGAAGGTAGCGAATTTTTCCCCTATCAAATAACGCCTGATAATGACTTACCAAGCAAGGATGCTTTAAAAACAAATTTAATAGCTTTTTTAAAAAGATCGTCTCAAAAAGAAAATATTGTTAATGATTTAAATATTGGTACTTGGTCTTCTTCTTCAGAAAATAATAATGTTAGTTTACATATCGCGGATATCCATGCTATAGAAGACAGCCAAGAATATCAAGGTAATTTTATCGTTTATATTTATGCTGTAGGTGCTCAAAACCTAGCTGATGTTATTACCGATCATATTATTGATCGTTCAACTGAATCAACCGCTATAAATGCATTGCAAACTTTGCGAGTTTTAAAAGAACAAAATGATGAATTGGATTTAGAAAATGTTCAAATTGGTTATGGTTCAGACACCTCATTCGTTGAGTTTGATGACGATAAACCAATGAGCCAAACAGTTTTAGGGAATACTTCAGGTGGCTTAAACTTGTGAACTAACTATAACATTGATAACAGACAGGGCTACGGTTACTCGTTAACAATTCATGCAATTCCTGGCGGACTATATGATGGGAGCGACGATGTTACAATCTATTTATTATTACAGCGAACTTTATATAATGATTCAGGTTTCTTCACGGATAAACATTTAAAAAATTGAGACAATAATCCGTTTGATGTGTTTCCATCTGTTTTACAAGCACAAGCTAGTTGAATGAATAAATATAAAGATTATACAACTCCGTTTGACTATACGAATTTCTATGTATCTAACCCAAACAATCTGGAATTCACAATTGATCAAGGTCAATTAAAATTAACTTATGGCGACGCTAATGAATTTTATACAAGAGGTGTTTCAAATTTTACTATTGATGTCAAAGCAGCTACAGCATTATCTAATGTATTTAAAAATGATGCTGGAACAACATACATAGAGAATGACACAGTATCAAATCCTTTAAATTTTATCGAAGATCCTAGCATTTATTCTTATCAAATTAGTTATTTCAATACGATTTTCAAGTTACAGCAACGATACGATAGTGATGACTGAAGTAATTTTAATAGTGCCGATTTTACTTCGATGCAAATTAAAAGTATTACTAACACTGTAAACGGTGATCGAGGCACAATTGTTATTGAACCGATACAAGGATCCTTAATATATTCGGGCGACGTCACCATTACTTGGCAAATAGAAGTTTAATTACATCAATAGTTAAGATATTATGAAAAAGAAAAATATATTTAAAGCTTTATCTCTTCCGTCAACTATTCCTTTAATATCCAATTTATGTTCGGTTGATTCAACATATGTAAAAAAAAAAAAAGTAATTGTTGACAACGATATTGTACAACAGACTAACATTAATACAATTATTACTGTCACTGATATGGGCGCTCAAATTATTAATCCAACTATTGATACTATTAAAGCTTTCATATATCAACAAGCAAAAGTGGCATCTTATTCAGATTTAATAAATGATATTACCATTACGATAGATCCAGAAGTCGAAGGACGAGCAATAGTTGAAGTGACAAACCAAACATCAATATATACTGGTAATGTTATTATTTCGTGAACGATGGAAGGTAAGGTTAATTTACCAGATGTGTTGGTGAATCGTGTTGGTATTATATCTTCGGTAACGTCAGATAAAAATTCTTTAATTAAAAGTCAAATTTTAAGTGTTTTAAAAATAGGGAATCCTACTCTCGATATTGAACAATTAGACGTAGATTTATCTAATGAACCTACTACTGAGCCACAATATGATAGCAATACAGGTTTTTGATATGTCAATGTTTTTGCTACATCAAAATCAACCTTTTATAATGCCGGTAATGTTGCGATTAATATTTGTTCACAAAAAATAAATTTAGATAATTACATTCGCAATCAAAATTTAGGTGTGTTAGAAGTAAAAGACGAATCTATTAGCGCAGACGATATTAAAAACGAAATAATGAAAATGAATGTTCATATTGATGTAGAATTTCTTGCAACCATTACTATTAGTGATATTGCAAAAATATCAGGTAAAGATTATGAATATAGTGCTCAAGTGATGTGCGATACAAACAAAGCATATTTCATTAATCCGGATCAAAACACAATTACCATTAATTTATTTGGGATTGAAGATAATCATATTGCTTTTTATAAAATAAATGATGATGGTACAAAAACATGAGACAAAAATTGTGAATATTATGAAACTTCAGCAAGCCAAGGAACAACGATAACAGATGGTGTTATACCTCAGAATGTTAATACTATCTACGATCGCCCAGAGGACGGACTGCCAGAATTCTACCCTATGATAGTTAAAGGTAGATTAGAATACGATGGAATTATTTTTCGTTCAAATAATATTAATTATTATAGATACTGTACCTACGATAAAGTTACATTAGACTTGTCTAAAATAAGCGTCCAAGATCCCTTTTCTTTTAAATATGACGTTCATGCAGGAACGTATAGTAATTTATATTTAGGAAATTTAAATTTAGTTCCTACTGATATTGAATATTTTTTAAGTTGAATGAGATACTTTTGGCAGTACCCTCCCCCAGTTTTAGAAATTTATTCAACTAGAATGAGCGGCATAGAAATTCTTCCAGCAATAGCTCGATATCCATATTTCACGCCTCCGGAGATTATTTTACATTTACCTTTTGGCTCAGCATATATGATGGATAATTCTGCAAAATATGAAAGCGATTTTGACTGAACAGATTCTGAGGGGGTTAGCCACGAAATAAAGGCAGGGACGTCTCCAAACGTTACAGTTGTATACGACAATAATTAATTTATTTTATCTATTTTTACAAGGTACAATATTAATTGTTTGAAGAAGTAATTAAATAATGCTCTTTTATATACTTTATTTATCAAATTTTTACAAAATCCAGGCAAACCTATGGTTTAAATTATTCCTGGTTAATACAAGAAATTGGGAAGCAATAGCAATATTAATAACACGATAATAACGACTATCTTCTTGTAAAATTAATTTCTCAATAGACACCATGTTCCTAGTTATTTTAAGCCATTCAACCGGATTTATAGTGAGTCGCTTCAATTTACCATCAATTATTCTAACAATTGTTCGACGAATAAGATTGTTGTGTAGCCAATCATATTCCTTGCATATCTCTTGAATGTCCTTAACGGATTTAACA
>JAIRKU010000004.1 GCA_031259945.1 Mycoplasmataceae bacterium | reverse complement strand
TTTAGAATAATTGAACATTTTAGTGAGACCAACAAATTAAATTGTAAATACAATTTATGAAATATTTGTAAAAAAATAAATAAACCTATGGTTTAAATTATTTCCGGTGAATAGTTACTTTATTTTGGATTGCTTCAATACCAGGTAGTGTAGCGCCTTCAATAAATTCCAATGATGCACCACCACCAGTAGAAATAAAACTAAAATCACTTTCTTTAAATCCTAGCGAAACAGCAGCTGATGCAGAATCACCACCACCAATCAGAGTGAAAGCATGATGGTGTTGTGTTAATTTTTTAAGAATACTACAAATTCCTCTTGTACCAGTTTGAAAATTTTTAAATTCAAATACACCAGCAGGACCATTTCAAAAAACGGTTTGTGCACCCACTAATTCACTACCAAAGTTAATCAATGTTTGATCACCGATATCTAATCCCATCACACCATTTAATCCTTGGGTTACTGTACGAATGGTTGGTAACACATCAGCAAATTCAGGTGCGCAATAAAAATCTTGGGGTAAGATTATTTTATCTTTACCTTTTGCTAAAATATTCTTAGCTTCATCCAACATTTCTGTTTCTAAAAGTGAAGAACCAATGTCAACTCCTTGCGCTTTTAAAAATGTATAAGCCATACCACCACAAATCAAAATTTTATCGGCAATTTTAAGCAAATTATTAATGACTTTTAATTTATCACTAACTTTAGCACCACCTAAAATAGTCACTACTGGTCGTTGCGGGTTATGAACGATTTTGGATAAATTTTCAATTTCTTTTTGGATTAAAAATCCAATGCAAGAAGTTGGTATATGCTTAGCAATGCCAACATTAGAGGCATGCTTACGATGAGCTGTACCAAAAGCATCATTAACAAAAATATTAGCAAGTGACGCTCACTCTTTACCTAGTTGTTCATCACACTTGGATTCTAGTTTTACAACTTCTCCGGCATCATTTACATCACAATAACGCGTATTTTCTAATAAAAGAATCTGTTTATGTTGCAATTCCTCAACCGCTGTAATTAATTTCCTTCCCCGGTTGAAATTTAAAAAAATAACCTGATTATTAGGTAATAGTTGTTGTAAAACATCAGCAACTGGTTTTAGTGATTTTTTACCAGATTTAATATCATCTAAAGTTTTTATTCTAGATAAGTGGCTAAGCAGAATCACTTTACAATTATTATCTAGCAAATGTTTAATAGTGGGGATGGCTGCAACAATTCTTTTAGGATCAACTACCTTGCCATCTTTAATGGGAACATTAAAATCAACGCGAACAATAACACGCTCATCTTTGCAGTTTATATCAAGCAGCGTTTTTTTATTTAAAATATCATTCATAAAATTATTTTAATTTACCGAAATATAAAGTTGTACGAATTAATTGGTTTACATATGATGATTCATTATCATATCAAGCAAATATTTTATAAAGTTTTTTGCCATCAACATCCATCATCATGGTTAGTTTTGGATCAAAAATAGAACCATGTGTTTCACCAATAACATCACATGAAACAATTTGATCACCATTGTAACCTAACGTTTCACTTATAGCACTTTTCATTGCTTTATTAATTTCATCAACTGTTGGTGATTTAGTTAATTCACAAACTAAATCAACTACAGAACCAGTAATTGTAGGTACTCGAACGGCTAAACCGTGCAATTTACCTTTTAATGCTGGAATTACTAATCCAATGGCTTTGGCAGCGCCAGTAGAGGTTGGTGCCATTGATACAGCTGCAGCTCGGGCGCGACGTAAATCGCTGTGCGGTGCATCTTGCAATCTTTGGTCAGCTGTATACGCATGAATGGTAGTCATCATTCCTTTAACAATGCCGAATTTCTTATTAATAACATCTACCATTGGGGCAAGGGCGTTAGTAGTACATGACGCAGCAGAAATCACTTTGTCACTCTTCTTTAAAATTTTATGATTGACATTATAGACTACAGTAGGAATGCCTTCACCTTTAGCAGGCGCTGAAATGATTACTTTTTTAGCGCCGGCAGTGATATGCTTCATGGCACCATCTTTATCAACAAAGCGCCCAGTGGATTCAATCACAATATCTATACCTAATTTTGCTCAAGGTAATAAGGCTGGATCTTTTTCAGCATAAACTGTAATTTTTTTACCATCAACATTAATAGTATTTGTTGTTACTGATATTTCATTTTGCATAATTCCATGTGCTGAATCATATTTTAATAAGTGTGCTAATGTTTCAGCATTAGTTAAATCGTTGATTGCTACGACTTGTACGTTTTTGTTTTTCACTAATTCTCTAAAGACTAATCGGCCAATTCGACCAAATCCATTAATTGCAATTTTAATTGCCATATTTTTTTTCTCCAATAATAATTATTTTTATATTTGTTTTCCATTATACACACTTATGTTGATATATAGTATTGTGATCTAAAAATAATTTAAAAGATCGGTGATTTTGTTACTTTCTCATAAAACTCGTTTGTAGTTATTTTAAAACGTTGTTTAAAAACCCTAGATGGGATAGAACTTCTGAGAAAAATCACTTCAACCACTTTTAAATTGATCGATTAATGAATTAGGGACATAAATTTTGCCATCATCTTTTAACAAAATATGAGATCAAGAAAGAAAACTTGATGGATATGGGAAGTAGGCATCCACGTTTAGATATAATTCTTTTGCATGAACTCCATCAAAACAATTCATACCAAATAAATTTCCCGAGCGACTATTAATTTTGATAACATCAGCGTGGTTAAAGGCAAAGAAATTATTACCATATGTTTTTAAGCTAGATGGAAAGTCTATTGTCCCAACACAAGACATGCTAGAAAATGAAGCATAAGCTGCGGAACTCAAATTGCTGCCTTCTTCAAATATTAAATTTATTGAAGTTCGGGCAGAAGTAGGATTACTACCGGCATTGAGAAATGCTTCGCTACCAATAGATTTAACATATTTAGGAATAATCAAATCACCAGTGAGTATTAATGCATCTTGAAATGCCTTTTCGCCGATGGAAACACACTGGGGTGGTAATCGAACTGTAGTTAACCCATCACAGCCTTGCGCCATGGAACCAGGTATGTTAGTAAGTGCGGTGCAAGAAGAAAAATCTATCTTTTCTAATGCTTTACAGAAATAAAGAGACGAGGTACCAATATTGGCAAGTGTTTTGGGAAAATTGATGACTTTAATAGTGCTACAGTCATAAAACGCGGATTCTCCAATGGTTACACATTTACTATCATCAGGAAAATCTACAGTCGTGACATCTTTTAAAGCGTTATTTGCAAAAGCTTTATTAGCAATGTTGGTCACTTCACGTGGGACATGCAGTGTGCTCTTAGTCACTTTTTTAATACCTGTCAAAGTAGTGCCTGAAATTTTTAAATCAGCTTTTGGAATTCATGCATCATCTCATTCTTCTGGTGTAGGAACAGGTGCGGTGTATTTTTCAACATTAATCGTTACTTGTACTTGGGGTTTATTTTTAGAATGCGGATATGTAGCATAAATGGAAAAGGTTGTGTCTTCTGCAATTTCTACATTTTTTTCTAATGTTATGTTTAAAATATTTTGATCAATATTAAAGTAAACTGGTAAGTTATCAACTTCTGAATAGTCATAAGTAACTATTGGGGTTTCTTGCGTAGGTAGAGGATTTAAACTGACAGTTGACGTTATACTATCATTGTAGTCAGTTTGGTTTAAATTAATAGTATCTTTAGAAACACTTATCTGTGCATTTGGATAATCGGGAATGTATTTTTCGATGTTTATTTTAATTGGAATTCTTGGTTTATTGGATGAATTATCATAAGTAGCAAAAATTGTATATGAACAAGCTTCTGGTATTTCTTGGTCATCATCTAACATAATGACAAGTTCATTATTGTTTTTTTGTTGAAAATCTTGCAAATATAAAATAGGAGTATTTTTGATATTATCACATTCATAAATTGCTGGTTGTTTGGGAGATGAACTATCTGCTAATTTAACTGTTGCGATAATAACACTAGTATTATTCGTATGATTAAGTGTAATTTCGTTTTGATTAAGAGTGATAGTAGCGTAAGGCAGTTTATCTTTGCACGAAGAAATAGTAACCGCTGATATTAGCAGTATAAATATCAAAAAACACCTCTTTATCAAAGCACTCACTCGCATTTATGTAGATAGAATTATAAAGTATTTTTAGTGCTTCTTCGTACAATAGTTTGACATATAAGTTGTACATAATGTCATTCAAAAGGGAAAGCGTCGCAATAAATTTATGTTACATTTATCGAACCATTTATAAATGCCGAAAGCACCGGTAGTTATTATTTAGGCAATATAGCTTGGGGTTGATCTGTTGGTGAATTCTTAAGACAAAATTCTTTATTCGTAGGGTTTACATACATACCTTGAGTTGCCATTTGAATAGAGAGAGTTATAGTTTTTCATAGAACAGTCAATCGTGCCGTTCGTATGAGTAAAAAGAGTTACTGAGAGAAATGAGATAACGTTGTAAAAGATATGGCTTATGGCGCTACCGAAGGTTTGTTACGTGGAATAAGAGGCACTGCTTTCTTTAGAACGATATTAAAAACGGCTCAGACTAGCGACAAACAATTTATCGTACGTTATATCGGACATAAAACTAAACGCGCTATTAAACGTAGAATTAGGAACAAAACAAATAAATGTGCTGCTAAATACTTACCATACAAATAAAAAGAGTAAAGAGTGGTCTTGGTCCCAGGGCCGACTTCACAACTTTACCCTTTAAAATTATAGTCTCGATTAATTTAGCTTATCAAAAATTGGACTATTAAAAATTGCTAGTTTCTAAATAATTAAGACATAGCATAGATAAAAATTATTTTTCAATCAGCAATCATTCAATAATGTTTATCATCTGAATACCATTTTCAAACTTATTAAAATAATCTTTACTAATGAAAAGTTTTCTGCCGTCTTTTATTTTTAATAAATTACCAATTTCATTAGCTTGGTTGTTCTCATTTAAATTTTCACATACTTGTATATAAATATATTCATTATTTTTTTTAGCGACAAAATCAACTTCAGGAATAAATCGATCTTGACCGACATTAACTTCATATCCGTTTCTTAATAATTCAATATACACTAAATTTTCTAAAAGTTTTCCACGATTAAAACTAAATGACGATATAAATGAGTTTCTAATTCCTACGTCATATGCATATATTTTGTAATTAGTTTCGAGAACAGTTTTACCTTTAATGTTAATTTTATTAATCTTAGAACACAAGAAGCAATTACATAAATATTCAATGTAATTAGAAATGGTATTATTGGAAATAACCGATTTGTCCTTTTGTCTAATAATGTTACCAATTTTATTAATAGATAATTCAGTCCCAATATTTTCCATTAAAAAATAAAAAATGTTATGGAATTCTTTAATATCCAAAATCTTATAGCGATTGATGATGTCGTTGTTGATGACATCAGAAAAAAGCATTCTAAGGTATTCGTTTTTTTCTGATTTTTTCTCAGTCAAGCAACATTTAGGCATCGCTCCAAATTCAATGTACTCCTGGAAGACTTTTTCTTTTTCATTGGAATTCTTAAAATCATAATATTCTTTAAAACTTAATGGATAAACATAAATTTTTGCATTTTTACCAGTTAATAATGTGGATATTTCTGATGATAATAATTTAGAATTGGACCCTGTGATATAAATATCAATATTTTTTAGTAAAGATATACTATTAATAATTTTTTCTCATCCGGTAATTTCCTGAATTTCATCAAAAAATAAATAGTTCATTTTATCTTTCACTAGTTTATTAAGAATCTCTTGATTAAAATAATCAAGATCTCTATATTTGTTTTGATTTTCATAGACATTGAAATCATATGTATGCACTACTTCATTTTTTAAATGTAAAGTAGCGAATTGTCTTAAAATGGTAGTCTTGCCAACTTTTCGCGTTCCGATTAAAATTTTAATAAGACCATTATTTTTCTTATTAGCTAACAATTCAAGATATTTATTTCTTTTGATTTCCATAGATTGAAATTATATGTCAAAAATTATTAATTTATGTTAAATTTTATACAAAAATGTATTTTTTTATTAATAGATATTTAATTTTTACATATACATATGTCTTAAGTATATTCATAGCTTCAATGCATTGTTATCAAATAAAAATATTAAGGTTGGATCGTGTTGGTGTTATTAATTGTGATTTTAGCCAAGCAATATGTTTGTTATTTTAATTGTATTTTTGTTAATATATTGAAAGATGACACATGATGAAAATTTGATTAATTTATCTAAAGAAGAATTGATTGAAAAATTAAAAAGTGCTAGGGCTGAAATTGAACGATTAAACTTGTTATTAAATTCTCGAAATAACAAAAGCGATAATGATATTGATTCTCTGAATGTCAATAAAAACATAAATACATTTTTTAGATATTTTGCTGGTAATTTTAACCATTATGCGGAAATGAAAATTAATTCAACTACTGGCAAACATTGGTGGCAGATAAAGTGTAAAAATTTATGAGATTATTTCTTATGTGGAAAACCACGATTAAAATGTGACAAATGTCAAAATAAAAAATATGAACCATTAACTCCGAAAGTTTTAAATAGCCATTTAAATGGTGATATTTTCATAGGAATTTATCCTATGTTAGAAAATAATATGACTAAATTATTAGTTTTTGATTTTGATGCTAAGAAAAATAAAGATTACATATCAGAAGTTTTACATTTAACTAAAATTATGAAAAAATTTAACATTGATTATCTGTTAGAAGTATCGCAGTCTGGGGAGGGAATTCATGTATGAATATTTTTTGAGAAATTGTTAAAAGCTGTAGAAGCAAGAAAATTTGGTTCATTTCTTTTAACTCAAACAATGAATGAATATCCCAATTTATCATTTCTTTCATACGATCGTATGTTTCCAAGTCAAGATTTTATCGATAAGAATGGAGTTGGCAATTTAATTGCTTTGCCCTTAAATGGTGGGAGGATTAAAGAAAATAAAACTATTTTTATTGACGATTATTTTCAACCCATTGTTGAACCATTTAGATACTTAAATAGCAAGCGGTTCGTTAAATATGATCAAATTCTTCAAATCGTATCAAAATTAGACGAATTTACTGAATTAGGAAATTTTCATAGAAATGTCAATGTGGAAATTGATCAATTAACTAAAGAAGACTTTAACGAAAACATCAAAATCACATTTTCTAACGAAATTTATTTACATTGAGAAGAGATTTCCAATAAAGCTAGACGCTTTTTTAAAAGACTTTCATCATTTGTCAATAAACAATACTATATTAACGAAAGAAAACACATTTCGAATTACCAAGTTCCTAGAATTTATTCATTATTTAAGGAAGACATGGAAAATAAACTGCTCATTTTACCAAGAGGTTGCTTAGATCAAGTACTGCAAATACTAAAAATTTTAAAAATTAATTATGTATTAGAAGTTAAAACTAATAATGGTAAAAAAATAAATATAAAGTTTACCGGAAAATTAAAAAAATGACAAGCACAAGCAGCTGAAAAATTACTATTGAAGAATTATGGAATTTTGGTGGCTCCGACAGGTCATGGTAAAACATTAGTTGCTATATCTTTAGTTGACCAGTTAAAAATTAACACCTTGATTATCGTTGACAGAATAGAACTAGCCGAACAATGATATAACTCTCTGAATAAATTTTTAAAATTTGAAACTAATGATAACTCTTCATACGTCAGAATTGTTAATAGTAAAAATCCTCAATATTCAGGTTCGATTGACATTTGTACTATTCAATTATTAAATAGCAATGTGGAACTAAGAAATAAAATGAAAAATTTATATGGGTTAGTCATTTGTGATGAAGTGCATCATGCAAGTTCATATACGTATCAAACTGTTCTTCGTGATTTTAACCCTAAATACATCTACGGTCAAACAGCTACAATTGAACGTTCTGATAGATTAGAAAAAACTATTGAATTAATTATTGGACCAGTTTTATTTGAACAAGAAACAATTAATGAAGATAAATTTCGAAAAATTCTAATTCCGAGATTCACACGATTTACTAGTAATTTCATAAATAACACTACAGCAATGGTAAGTGAACTAATAGTAGATAAAGATAGAAATAATATGATTATTGATGACATCAAACATGAATACAACCAGAAAAAGCATATTCTTGTTTTGACAGATCGTTTAAGTCATATTCAAAAATTATGGAGCAAGATTTTATCATTTTGTCCTAATTGCTTAATGCTCCACGGACAATTATCCGAAAAAGAACGATTGGAAAATTTTGCTAAATTAAAATCCTATAACGATGAACATTTCATTATTTTAGCCACAGGCAAATTTATTGGCGAAGGCTTTGATGACGAAAGACTCGATACATTATTCATTACATCTCCTTTTCGATGAATCGGCACATTATCACAATATGTTGGTAGATTACACCGCGAAATTAATAAAGTTAAGGAATTGAAGGTCTACGATTATGTTGACATTAGAAATTATATTTTCAGAAGAATGTACGACATTCGTCAGTCAGGTTATAACAGTCTTGGTTATGTAGCTAGTTCAACTAAGAGTAATCGTAATACAGTTTTCATTTATACCGAACAAAATTATGAAAATTTATTGAAGCAAGATCTTTTAAATGCAAAAATTAGTATTCATTTGCTCATTAATGAATGTAGCAAACAAAAAATTAATGAATTAATAAAATATATGAAAGTAGACACTTCGATACTACTTAACTCAAAATACGAACCGTTTGCAATAAACATTACAAAATTAACTAGCTCTGAATTACCAAATATGATTGTAATTGATAAACGAATTGTTTGATATGGAGGGATTAATCCTTTTTCATATCAAAATTTTGAGCAAACAATACTTAAAATTGATGATCCGGTAACTGCAAACGAAATTTTAGATGATTTTCAGAGTAAGTCAATCAATCAACCTACTTTATTTGATATGTAAATTTTATAGAGTTATTCTCTCAAACAAGTAATTGGTATTACATATGTATTCTTTGAGGTTGCATAAGCATATTTAGATACTCCACTAATGATTGCTTTAAATTTAGGTGGTTTTGCGCCACTATTAATCATTTTGGAAATTAGTTTGTCTAATTTCGATTCTCATTTTTCGATATCGCTAGCGCCTAACTTGACTTCTATAATGCCTCAATCTCCGTTAGGTTTTTCTACGATTAAATCGACTTCGTCAGTATCATCTTGGTTTAAATGAAATAACTTACCATCAAATACATTGATATAAGTTAATAAATCCCTTACAACTAAGGATTCGAATAAAAACCCTAAAAATCTTAAATCATTAAGTAATGATTCATGGGTTAATCCTAATGCTGCACAAGATAACGATGGATCAATCAAACGAATTTTAGAACTCTTTTTAATTCTTAGATTTGATCGTAAGTTTTGAGATCAGCTCGGCAAGGATTCAATCAAATTAAAGCGTTCTAGAATATCAAAATATTTGTTTAAAGTTGGTTCTGAAATATTGGTCTCATTCATAATAGTTTTATTTTTTATAAATGTTTGATCATTTCTAGCGATAGATTTAATGACGTACAGCATGGCTGTTTTGTTGTATTTACTGATAGAAAATTCGATATTTCTCTCATTACTAACTGCTTCAATGTAGTTACGATTGAATAAGAGTGCTTGTTCAATGGTTTTGTTTAAATTTTCCGGTCATCCTCCCCTTAAAATGAAATCAATCAAGTTATCAAGAGTTTTATTGCTTTCACCAATGATTTTTTTGTGTTCAAATAAATCTTGTAATGACACAGAACCATTTGAATCATTACTTTCATATAGAGACATTGGTCTCATTTTAAGAGAAGCAATTCTGCCTGCCCCTGAATGAAAAACCTTTGTTCTTTCTGGTTTGGTTGATCCAGTTAATATAATTTTACCTTCTCATTTATCATCTATCTTATTGCGCAAGGCGTCCCAAATTGATGGCAATAACTCTCATTCATCAATTGTTCTAGGAAATTCACCAATGAAAGAACGCTCAATATCTAATTTTAATAGTTTTAAATTTTGAAAGTTATTAGTAGGATCTGTAAGATCAATGTATGAATTAGATATTTGTTTGGCAGTCCATGATTTGCCGCATCATTTGGGACCTTCTAATAGAACGGCGGAAAATGTGCAAATATATTGTTGTAATATTTGATCAATAATTCTTGGTTTATATAGTTTATTTTTCATATTGTATGTATATCATAATTTTAGTAAAATGCATTAAATGATTTTATATTTTTACATATTTTTATTTTAGGTTTATCGCTAATTTAATCAAGTGTATTATTTCTTTGGATTTATATGAAATTTTGTTATATGCTAATTCAGCTTTGATTTTGAACGAAGATTATAATCAACGGAGCAAAGGCGCTGATTATTTACAAAAATGGTTTACAATTTAAAAAGTTATATTAGGAGTTGGAACTATGGTTCAAATAATTATAAAAATTAATGATAATAAAATCGTTGGTGACTTTACTGATGGAAATATGGCTAAAAAATTTATCGATAAAGTTGTTGACCTAAAAAGCGAACTACAACCAGATAGATTAGATATTGTTTGAGAACGTTCTAAAAATATGAAAAGAGCTGAGGCTGTGTCTTTGCAAAAAGTACAGGATTTTATAAATAATGCCTAAAACTTATATATTTTTTATACGCCAGACTTTCAATCAGATATTAAAAAATGAAAATCTGAACACAATAAAAAAGTTTTAAATAAAATTCATAGTTTATTAGATGGCATACATACTTCGCATTTAACGGCATAGGGAAACCTAAGCCTTTAAAACATCGTGGACCAGGATTTTGAAGCAGAAGAATCACACATGAACATCGATTGTTTATGTTGTTAATCAAGATATGATTCATCTATTAACTTGTCGCGAACATTACAAGTAATCTTTTGTTTTTACCTAATAATTTTTTGACTAATTTTGTTTAGATGTACACCCAAAAGTCGAACGCCCAATAAAGAAGGTGTTCTATGAAAGTATCATAACTTATAACGGTTATGATTGTGGGGAATAGTTACGCTGAATTCCATTTGCAAGTGCAACAGTAAATAAAAAGTCTATTAAGGACTCTGTTTGATTTTTAGTTTTTATTTTATTTCTTTTGTGAAAACAATCTTGCAATGTTGTAATTGAAGCCTAAGGTTACAGTGGAGTTGTGAAAATAGTTTTTGCTATTTCATGTCGGAACTAAAATAACCTCGCCTTGGTTGTTAATCATTTGTTTTCAAGAATGAATTTTAATTTCTTCTACATTAACTTTAGGGAATTGCAGGCGGATTAAATAAAAGAGTTCTGCTTCGTTCTTTGAACAGACAACACTAGAAATGGCTGTAGAATCATCAAAATCTTCGTTTAGGTTCCTTTTTTTCACGGTTTCTCCATTAAATTCAATATGTTTTATTTTAAAAATTATGAACGTATTATATTGATAGCAACAAGAAGACTAGTAAACAGTAATACAAAAAAATATTTTTGTATTACATTTTATTAATAGGCGTTATACCGATGAGGTTAAGACCATTACTGATTACTTGTTTAACGGCATTAGCTAAATAAACTCTTTGGGCGCTTAATTTAGGATCTGTTGCATTAATAATTTGGTTGTTAGCATAGAAAAAGTGAAAAGCCTTAGCTAAATTAGTTAAATATAAAGTCATTTTGTGAACCTCATAAGTGGTTGCAACTGTTTGAATGGTATGTTTGTAATAATGCAACATGTTAATTAAGTTCTGTTCTGATGGTGATATTAATAAATTAAAATAATGCGGTTGTTTTAAGTCTGCTTTGGCAAGCAATTGATTAATGCGAGCATGTGCATATTGCACATAATACAATGGATTATCGCTACTTTGATGTATTGCCCGTTCTACATCGATTTCCAAATGCGTAGACATGGATTGACTAATTAAATACCAACGTGCAGCATCTTTACCAATAGTATCTAGTAAATCTTGTAATGTTAATGCATTACCACTACGCTTGGACATTTTAAATTCTTCACCATTCTTCATTAATCGAACCATTTGCATAATTAAGATTTCTAGACTTTCTTTCGGATAACCTAATAGTTGAATAGCAATTTTCATTCGATCAGCGTAGCTTTTATGATCGCTCCCCCATATATTAAAGCATCTATCATAACCACGAGATAATTTAATATTGTGATAAGCGATATCTGGTAAAAAATAAGTATAAGTACCATCTGTTTTAATTAATACTCGGTCTTTATCATCACCTAGACTATTTGTTTTAAGTCAAGTGGCACCATCTTTTTGATAAATATTTGGTTGTAATATTTCCAATGTTGTAGCAATTAATTTCTTTTCATAAATTTGGGATTCACTAAATCAAATATCTATACTTACATCAAATTTATTTAAAGTTTGTTTAATCACATTTAATAAATAATCTTTAGCGTATGTTTTTAAAAAATTACCTATTGTTTCGTCTAAAACTTTATTTTCATTGCATGGGGTCTGTAAAAACTTGTCTCCTACTTGACTTTTAATTTTGTTAGCAATATCGATAATTTCAGATGCGTGATAGGCGTCTTCTGGCAAAGCAATATTTTCACCACACGCTTGCTTATAACGCACTAATACAGACATGCCAAGTTTTTCAATCTGATTGCCACCATCATTAATGTAGTATTCACGATTAGTTTTAATACCATAGCATTCTCAGATACGTGCTAACGTATCACCGATTGCAGCGTTTCGTGCATGACCAATATGTAATAAACCTGTAGGGTTGGCTGAAATGAACTCTAAGTTATAAAAAGTTTTTTTAGAAGAAAACTTACCATAAGTTTCACCTTCAGCTAAGATTTTTGAAATACATTCACTATTAAAATCAGTATTAAGAAACATATTAATAAAACCTGGTGGAGCAACTTTAACTTTACTAAAAATATGACATGGTAATATTTTAGCAATCTTGTTAGCAAATTCAATAGTCTGTTCACGATTTAAACCCATTGTCATCATTACATTAGAAGAAAAATCGCCCATTCGTTGATTTTTAGTTAAGTCTACTTGAATCTGTAAATTATCAAGACGAACACCAAAATCATTAATTAATTCATTTTGTTTTCGAATGGCATTAAAAAGCTCTTTTTTAATTAATTCAATGGTGGTTTCTATTTTACTCATAGTGTAATTATAAATATCCGATAAGAAAAAAGTTAATAACGTTGATTATTGCCGGTAATTTCAAATTGTTGATTTTTAGTTAAGGCACGAATTCGTTCAATTAGTCTATCAGCATTAAACGATTTATGCATTAAGTTAGAAAGTCTTTGACTAAAAGCATCAATACTTAAATTAGATGTAAAAAAAGTTAATTTTTTGCGGTCCATACGATAATTTAAAATAATCATTAAATAATTGTTATAAAACCAAACTTTTTCATCTTCAGCTCCAATATCATCTAAAAATAAAGCATCGGCTTCTTTCATCTTATTAACAAGTTCATCATTAACATCATTATCTTTATCAAACCCTCGTTTAAGTTTATAAGCAATATCCGCACAATTAACAAAGGCTACATTAAATTCACGTTTAGCCAATTCATTGGCTAAACCAATAGCAGTATATGTTTTACCAATCCCCACATTACCATAAACGTAGGCTCCGCTGGCTTTGCTGATATTACCTAAAACATCATTAATGTAATAAAGCAGTAATTTCTTTTTACTAACATCTACTACTTTACCAATTGATGCAGCATTTAACAAGATATTCAATTGTCGATCAGGAAAATCACGGATTAAATAATGTAACCTAATTAACATTAAGTCATAAATTTTTTCAGTAGGCACTGAAATAACTTTTAATTTACCGCGTTGGTCTCTAATTAACTTTGTATAAAATAAAACTTCGTTATTAGGATTTTCTTGGGGAGCTGTACTTTGTTCTTTTACCATACGTGTAATTACACCAAAATATTGTTTAAACTCTTTATCAGTTAAATTTAAATCAATAATGGATGGATGATGTCGGTATTGTTGAAGTTCAGCATCATCAATCGTTGTTTTGATACGTAAGTTTTTAAGGATATTTGCGTGTTTATTATCCATAAACTTATTCCTCAATCGCTCATTCTACCAATGTTTCTTGAACCTTAGCGTTTGTTTTGTTAACATGATAATTAATGTTGCCAACAAAATGAAAATGGTCATATATTTGTTCAAGAGATTTAAATCCTAAATTATTAACAGTTTGTGCTACTTTGCTAATATATTTGTTATTTAAAGTACCATTAGTTTTAAACAAGGTGTAATCAACCAATAAGTTAATTACATAATCTGGTAAAAAGTATTTATTGCGTAACATATTAATTGTTTGAGCATGTTCAGGCGTTAAGGCTGTTTTAGTAATAGCCCGCAAATATTGTTCAGCATTCAAAGTTTGGTAATCCATAAACACGCTAGTCAATTCAGGTTTATCTAAATGTTTCATAAACATATGCGCATTACGATTAAGCTTAATATTGCCAAGAATGCTTAAATTGTTAACGCTATTAATTAATTGATTAAATTTTATTTTTAATAAGTCTGGATCAACACGATAATCTTTTTCATCAGTCATCATTGTGGAATTGTAAATTACATGTTCTATTTCACTAATCGATAAATCATAATTTTTGAAATAAGATTCAACAATTGTTTTAGCCTCATTACCAATTACGATTGGTAGTGAAGTACATGCAGCAATTCTTTTATAAAGTTCATCAAAGTTCATAAGAGAAATTTGACTAATTTCTGCATCATTAAAAACAGATTCAAAAGTTGCAGTTACATTATTGGCTTGATTAGAAATACGATTAGCACCATAAATGTACTCTAATTTTTGATAATTTATTTCACCAATATTTTTAATTAACAAATGACGATATTTTTGATTTTCATTAAAAGTTTTAAAATTCAATGGTTCATTAATGATAAAGCTATAAGTGCTTATGTCGTCTTTTATCTCAAGATAACTAGTTAATAAACCCATTGCTTCTAACATTGTACGTGTCTTAGCAAACTCTACTATGGAAATACCTAATTGTTTCAAAAAATCATTCATTTCTGTAGCAACGTTCATCATTTTCGCTTGTTTTTCAGATTCGTAAGTTAAGTTAACAAATAAGTTAATGGCTTTATCGCCAATTATTGGTGAATAAAGGTCGTATAAAAAAATATGGTTCGAAGAAAATCCATATTTTTTTGCTACAAAGAATCTAGTATTGTGTAGCATAAATAAACCTCTTTCTTCACCGAAAAATATTTAATAAATTTTTTTAAAATACAAAGTATTTTTTATGAAATTTGTTAGAGTATATTTTGTTTTAAAAATTTTTTTAAAATTCTTAAAATTTTATCCTGTAATTTTTTTAAATTTTCATGGTTTTCCACAATAATGTATTCACCATTATGTGCCGTTTTAATAGCCTTATTTAATTTTCCCACAAGAAATGTGGGAAAATTGCTAGAATATGGTATTTTTTTTTGAAAATTTTTATTTTTTAATTTTTTATTCCTATTGACATAAATTACTTTATCAAAATATTTTGAAAACTGTTTTTTGTAGTAAATATAAATACCTAATTCAATGAAAAATAACTTTGATTTTTCAGCAATTTCTTCAATTTTCGCTTGAATTATCGGTATCATTATCCGATTAAGTTTTTTTAAATTATCTAAATTTGAAAAGACGAATTTTCCAAGCTTTTTACGATTAACTTTTTCACTATTAACATATTGAGAACCAAAATGTTTTTTAATTAGTTGGTAACCTATTTTATTTTTTTTATATATTTGGTGAACATAATCATCCATTACAAATGTGTGATAATTATGACGCTTAATTATTTTAATGACTTCAGTCTTACCGCTACCAACTTCACCTGTAACACAAACTAACATAATTATTTCTGACAGTTGGGACAATAATATGTCCCTCTCCCATTCACTTTACATTTTACTATTTTAGTACCACAGACCGGACACGGTTCTCCTTTTTTAGTGTGCACCAAAAGTTTTTTTTGAAATTTACCAATATGGTTAGCTGCTGATTTGTATGTAGCGATAGTTGTGCCTCCGTATTTGATAGATTTTAATAACACTTCTCTACTATATTTAGCAATATTTTTAAAATCTTGATCTTTTAATAGGTTCGCCTTTTTTGTTGGATTTATTTTGCTAAGAAAAAGAATTTCATCGGCATAAATATTGCCAATGCCAGAAACATTTGTTTGATCAAGTAATGCTGTCTTAATTGCCCTGTGAGCATCGTGAAGGTGCTTTTTTAAATATTTTCAATTAAAACCAGCATCTAGTGGGTCTAAAGCTAATTTCGTTAAATGTGATGCGTTTAAATATTCTTGTCCTTCGTATATATGGAATGTACCAAATATGCGTGAGTCATAATAATATAGTTTATGGTGATTTTTCAAATCAAACTTAATACGTAAATGTATATGCGATATAGAAGATGATGCAGGTTCATAAAATAATTTACCTTCCATTCGTAGATGAACAACTAATGTCTTATTATGCGTAATGTGAAATATTAAATACTTGCCAATGCGTGTAATATTATTAATACTTTCACCAATGAGAAACTTCTTAAATTTTATTAGTGTACTATTCTTCAATAATTTAGTCTTATAAACACTTACATTTGTAATTTGCTTATGTAACAAACCGCTTGTCTTGAGCGTATTTATAATAGTTTGGACTTCAGGTAGTTCTGGCATAGTTACCTTCTAATATAAGAAGCAATAATTTTTAAATTACCGGAGAGTTGAAAATTTAAATCATTGTTCCCAATGATGAAAGTACTTCCTTTTTTAATAGGGATATCTTCAATTATTCCTTCACCTTCCACGACAACACATTGGATTCATCTCGCGTATGAAAAATCATAAGAGTGTGTCCCGTTGTTATTAATTTCATACAAAGAGAAGAATGGCGAAGTTATTAATTCGTCATTCTTAGAAAACATATTGGGTTTTTCAAATGGAATGCTAATATTTTCTATAGCTTCACGTATATTTAAACTACGTGATGCATCATTTTGTTTGCGGTTATAATCATAAAGACGATAAACTGTATCTGATGCCTGTTGAACTTCTAAAACAACTAGTCCTCTGCCAAGTGCATGTAATGTACCGGCTGGCACGTAAAATAAATCATGTGCGTTCACCCTTACATAATTAAGCAAGTTGTCTCATTCATTGTTTTTAACGAATGTCTCTAATTCTATTTTTGTTTTAGCTTTATGTCCATAAACTATTTGGGCATTGGGCAATGCTTCTAAAACATACCAAGCTTCAGTTTTTGATATCGCATTAGAATTTTCTTTAGCGTACTCTGGCAGAGGGTGCACTTGTACACTTAAATCATTTTGACAATCAAGCAGCTTAACAATCAATGGATATTGGTTATCTTCATGATTGTCAAAAAAAGCACGATGATCTTGGTAAAATTCATACAAACTAATGTCTTTGTATTCATCATTAACTATCAAGCATGATTTACCTTTAATGCCGCTAATAACTCACGCTTCACCAATTTTATCTTTTGGTAACTTAATGTTAAAATCAGTTAAGTTATGCCCGCCTCATGTTTTTTTCTCTAAATATGGTTTTAGAAAAAGAATATTATTTTTCATAGACTACCATATTATACAAACATGTATAACTCAATTAATGTACTAATCTAAACAAAAAACGACGCTTAGTACATATATTAAAAATGTGGGGACTATGTTAAGGATGATATTGACAGTTCTTATTTTCTATTTTATGTTTTTGTGTAATCTTTAACGAGATTATCGTAAGCTATTTGTATAGATGATGTTAGCATACTTCCTATTAATACAAACATTGATGCTCAAAAGCATCCTGCAGCAACTCCAGCTTTTGCAACTTTAGTTCCATTATTTACAATTTTTGTACTGTTTTTAACAGATTCAATGCTACTAGACACAGTTCTATCTGCAGTTTCCTCAATTCTCATTGCTCGGTCTACATCTCTTGTTGCAGCATCTACATCATCTATATAAGAAGTGCCACTCATGAAGTCCTGCTCATCTGCTTGGTCGGGTTTTGATTGAAAGAAACCTGCAATGTCAACATCGCTTCCTTCAGCAGGATTATTACCGAGCTCAATAGTTGCCCCAGGTGAAGATATGTCATGACCACTCGCATCTCTGACTGTTGGATTAAAAGTACGAGGTTTAATGTACCCAGTTTGAAAATCTAATGTAGATATTTGAACATTTCGTCCATCTCGTATGACGATAATATCATTAAATTTGAAGCCATTAGTTTCTAAATCCACTAATTCAGTCATATTTCCAGCTTCGTCAAAATTATTTGTTACTCTAGCTGGATGTTCTAAATCTCCATCTCAACTAATAAATCTATTATTACCGTCTGAACCCACTCATCCTGGCTTCATGTTAGCTACTCGTGAGTAGATGTTAGAAAAAAGATTAGTAGGATTTATAGATGTTTCCACTGTATCAAAATAATTTAACATTTCGGCACGATTACAACCTAAATCTTCTAAAGAATTTAAAGCATCTTGAAATTGTCTCTGACTTATAACGGTTTTAGCTGATGTATTCCCATTTTTAATGTTTGTTGCATAACCTTTTAGTCTTTGTTCAAGTAAATCCATAACTTTTGGAGTTTGTTCAATTACACTTGATACATTGACTTTAATAAAAATAGTGAATGCAAAATTTAATCCACTAATGATGAAGGTACAAGCATCAAAAACTGAGGTTTCAATCATATAACCGCTCATGCTTGCTCATGGTGTTGAAAAATATTTAGCTAATTTTTCACTTTTTGCATGATCCTTGGACACATATTCAAATGCATCTTTTAATACTGCGCTATCATTAAAAAGTTTTGAACTGTTATAAGTATTAATAATTGCTTCGGCACTCTTTTTCCTATCAGGAATATTCATTAATTCCTCATTTATATTTTCTACATCTTTTTTAACAATATTGTCGCTAAAATCTTGAATATCCGCAGTCAGTGTTTTTGATGAAGCGGTTGTTGCGTAATTGTAGTTGTCGTTGAATGTTTCATAATCGGTGTATTCTCAACCTAAAACCACTTCTTGAAAAATACCAAAGGCTACAAGCAACACATTAAGCGCGATATCAAAACCAAGTCTAACAGCTGCCCATGTGCCTGCTCCTGGAACCCAAGTTTGAATTCCATCAAAAATGGTCACAAACGCGCCTACAACAGATAGTGCAAGCATCGCTGTACTACATCAAAAATCAGCTTTTTCTTTATCATAGATAGATTCAAAACCTTCGCCCTCAATAGCTTGATATTGAGTAAATATATTTCCTATTGCATTGCACATGTCAATTAAGATTTTGGCAAACTTAATTTCGTTTTGTGTTTCAAGATCAGCATTATATTTTATGCAGATATCAGAAAAAATATTGCCGCTTTCATCTTTTCATTTAATATCTTGCACAATTTTAGCATGAGGTGAAACATTGTCAGCAACTACTCAATGAGCTTGTAATCAACTATCTTCATAATCTATGTTAGTTACTTGCAAGGCATAAAATTGATTTGTATGAAGTTCTTTGTCAGTATCACCAGGTGCAGTAATTCCAGCGATATCTTGGCCTGTCATTAAACATGGATATTCTGGATCATCTAAAACATATTTTTTAGTGACTGGATCAATTTCACATCCTTTCATAATGTCATCGATTTTTGATCGAGCGTTAGCGTTGGTACTAAAGTATAAACCAGTAGAACCATCGTAATCTGCAGAAGTAAGTGTGACAGGAGAAATGTCTTTGTACCATGTATTTTGACTAATATATTTAATCTCGTCAAAATTAGTAGATAGACTAAATTCGATAGTTGGTTTATCATCATCTTTAGTCGCTTGAGCTCACATTACATTAGCATCTCCTGTTTTGGAGATTCCCGGTAATAAAGTTAATTTACATGTATGTGAATCAGTGTCTTGATCCATGGAGTCAATTTTTAAATGAACGGTGTAACCTGGTAAAATTTCAGCCATGCCAAATGTACTACCATCACCGTTGTAGCCAATAAAATTTAATTTGATTAAATTGTTGGCTTCAGTTGAATGTGTGCCAGCAGTTGCTGTAACATCGCTTATATCTTCTTTAAATTCATCTAGAGGCGCTCCATAGCAACGGTTGTAGTTATAAGTACATAAATTACCTACAAAGTTTGTAGGAATTTCATCGCCCGCTTTTAATGAACCTGTTTTTGTGTAATTAATTACATTTTTTAAGAACGCCGCTTGAACAGTTAAATCAGAATTTTGTTCTAAGTTTTTCGTTTTAATAGCATCTATTAATACATTCAAAGCATTAGTAATTAATTCAGAATCATAATCGTATGATGAATATAAATTAGCACTTTTTTGCGCTAAAACAAGGGCAGAGTTAAATTCGTTCTTATCCATTAATGCATCATCGGCTGCATTAATAGCGCTGATCGTTGCTGCTTTGTAATCGTCGATTGTTTTATTGTTTCTAATTTTAGGATCTAATTGCGCATATTCTTTTGCATAGTTTGCTAGGCTACCACCACGATCATGTTTGTAAATACTTGTATCAACTACACTTACTCCTAAAGCATTACCAACATCTGTGTAATGTAAATATCATTGATCGTTTTTTTGAACTTCATTTAAATCATTGGCATATCGCGGAGTAAAAGTATTCATATCATTTAGCATGATGCCGACTTCTTTATTAACATCTATGTTGGTGTCAAATTGTCAGTTGTCATATTCCAATTGTGCAGCATATTTGGATAATAGCTGGCTCTTGTAAAACTCCAAATCATTTTTAGTGAGCGATAGTGTAAAAGCATTCCCTTTTGCATTTGTATTGGCGGAATGTATACATACTAATGGTGTGGCAATAGCACCAGATGCAGCAAGAAGGGCACTAGCTCCTATTAAAAGTTTCGTTTTTGTTTTTATTTGATTGATTTTCATATTTGTTTTCTCCTATATATTTTGTTATTCATAAAAAGTAATTGTTTCAATGTTGCCATGGTTTTACTTAATCAAGCGATTTTGTAAGATTAAAATAAAACAAGATAAGCTAAGATTTATTGATCAATATTTTTTGTGTTTAATATCTCTTTCATTTTTCATTTTGAATAGTTATCAACTGGTGAAATAAAAAACAAGGACCAGCTAGCGCCCAGTCTTTGCTTTAGAAATAGTTTAAAAACCAAAGCATAGAAACAGCATCGCCGTTCTCTCTCTTAACCCTTTAAATTAATGATTAGTTTATATCATAAAAAAATGCAAATGTCAATTTTATTCCAAGAAAGGTTAAATATGATTTATATATTGTTATTTTTTATCAAATATTTTTTGTTAGTTTCTTTAGCATTTTTATCTACCACAAAAAACTGATTAAGCATGAAACATTTCTTGTTTAACATCAACAAAATAATTAACATTTTGTTTGGCTAATACTTTTAAATATTGGCGAGATTAACAGTACTATTTTTCTTTTTATTTGCACGATGTTCTATGAATGTTTGAAACTTATCAAAGTATGACATTTTAGGTATGTAATTTTTGCTAATTACTTTTACACCATTTGGGTAACATAATATACCGTTTTTATAATATAGCAGCCCCTTAACTAACGCATAAATTTTGGATTGAAAATATCTATACATCGTTCATATGATTTACTATAATGCTTGTCATAAGTTATTTTGTAAAAAAGAGAAAAATATGCCTAATACAACAAAGACAATCAATAAAGTAGAGCCTGTAAATCCTGAAAGTGATAATAATAATGGTACGCCCGCATCATTAACATCAGAGTTAGCCAAAGATATTAAAACATTCACAACTGCTGTAAAGTCAAATTTAGCAAATGTTACCGCTATATTTCCTTTTATTGCAGTTGGTATTTGATTATTTTGTCTAATTGTTGGCTTGATAGCTCGTTGAGCAAGCCCAGGTTTAAGTATCGTTCAATTTGTTTTCTTAATTTTTGTAGTAATTATCATAATGTTTGCATGAAAAAAAACACAGTTAACCAAAAACATTAAGAATAAAAATGTAGGAAGTGTGCTTTTATTAATATCATTTGTCGTTTCTGCCATCGCTTTATTTATTAGCGTATTCTATATACCAACGTCATATATTAAAACATGAAGTTGAGAACCAATTTTAATAATTGAAGCATTGTTGGGCTTGGTTGGTATTACTCTTTTAATAGTTGCTGGTGCACTATTTTTAAAAGACGATTCAAAAAATCATTCTGCTCCTCATAGTGAGCATCAATCAATAAAACATGATAAATAAATTCATACTTGATGTAATCATCGAAATTCCTAAAGAATCAAAGGTAAAATACGAATACGATCGTAAAACTAAACAAATCAAAATAGATCGTGTTTTGTACGGAGCTAATGTTTATCCTCAAAACTACGGTTTTATTCCTGAAACCTTAGACTGAGATGGTGACGAATTAGATGTTTTAGTATATGCACAACAATCATTTAATCCAGGAACTCTCGTGCCAACGCGTATTTTAGGAGCGATGGAAATGATTGATGATGGCGAAACCGACACTAAATTAATTGGTGTCATTGCTGTTGATCCAAGGTTCGCCAATAAAACATCATTACAAGATTTACCAGAACATACTCTAAAAGAAATTAAGAATTTTTTTGAAACATATAAACTATTACAAAATAAAAAAGTAATCGTTAAAGGCTTCAAAGATTTAGCTTGGGCTAATAAAGAATATTTAGAATGTGTTAATTTAATGAAAAAATATGGTAAATTATCTAAAGATGATTTTCTCAAAAAAATGCAGAGAGAGCATCCAGAAAAATATAAGGTTTAACAATGACAAATAATAAAAAAATCACCCCAGAACAAATTAGAGCAATGACGCCAGAAGAATGACAGGCTTTTCGTATTGAATCTTGAAAGAGAAAACAAGAATATTATTCTAAGCCAACTCCAGATTGATATTTGAAAGATCGTAACTCTTATATTCAATTTGTTGAACGCTTAAATAAACGTAAAGAATTTATGGTACACAATAATAGCAATGAATTTAAAAAAGGTAATTTAACTAAAAAAGTAGAAGCTTTGGCAGGCGATGATATTGATTCATTTGCTGATGATAAATAAAAATTATTAACTGATTATTCTAAATTTCAGTTAATCTTCCGGTTATTTTTAAATATACGATAGCCTAATCAACCAGTAGTAAATCCTGAGCAATAACCAATAAACAATGCTGATGCATAAATGGCGATTCCGATACCCATGCCTTTGGTGCTAGTAATCATTGGTAAAGCTAATATACCACTTGGTCCAGAAATAGAATTTAATCCCATATCAATTCCAGCTCAAGTGTTAATAGCACCAACAAAGAAACCTGGTATCGCCGCGCCAACACATGCAGAAACAAATGGCACGATACGTGGTAACGATATACCATAAATTAACGGTTCAGCAATACCTAGAAACCCAGGAATAATAGCGCCTTGAACTTGTTTACGGAAAACACCACCTTTTTTAGCAATTACTCACATTGCTAATGCACAGCCTACTTGGCTAGCTCCAGCAAGAGCTAATACTGGAAATAAAATATTAATACCGATGTTTGGGTCTTGTATCATCGCTACATACACAGGTAAGAAACCTTGGTGAATACCAAACATCACAGCAACCAAGAAAAGAGCTGCAAGTAGCATATCGCCAAATGGCGCTCCAGGTCCTTGACATAATTTACTGAACAATCATGTCATAGCAAAGAACAAGTAACCAGATACAGGAATAATTAAAAAGATATTAATAAATACCATAAATAGAGCAACTAAAAAAGGAGTAAACACTGTGTCTAATTGTATTGGCATTACTTTGGTAATATGTTTTTCTAAATAAATAGCTACTGTACATCCTAAAATAATGCCAAAAATTGAACCATGAGCAGTACCAATACCACTTGGTGTTCCGTCGTTTCCTAGCGTTACCAAACCTGATGTTAATCAAAATGTGTCTAAATGATCTTTAGCAACATGAAGTCCTAAAAATGTTTGCGAAGCCTCATTATACATTGCACTAAAAGCCGTACCAGCTAACGGTGTAAAAATAGCACCAATTAAAGCTCCGATTCAACCTGTACCACCAAAGGCTTCAGAAAAACGATAACCAACAATAATTAGAAAGCCTGTCGTTCATGCAGATATTAATAAATTAAATACATTGTATCATTCACTAGCAACTATATTAGTTCAAACTCGTGCACCGGTAATATCAGCAGTAGTATATAGAGATTGTAGTATACCGGCAACTCCTGCCATAATACCAGCAGCAATAAAAGTCGGAATCAATGGTGTAAAAATTTTAGAAAACTTACTTAAAGCGACAGCTACTAAATTAGATTGTCGCTTCACCTTATTTTCATGTTTCATTTGTGCTGCTGCTTCTTTTAAATCAGTAGCACTAGCAGCAATTACACCTGATTCGCCTCCTTCAACATCTTTTTCTAATAAAATTTTAAAATGTTCATAAACACGTTTAACAACACTTGGACCAACTACAAATTGAAATTCATCTTTGGAAACAATTACACCCATTACCATAGGAATTTTTTTTAATTTTGCCATATCCACATTAGTATTTTTTAATTTAATACGTAAACGTGTCATGCAAATATCAGCATTAACAATACCGTATCACTTTACTTCATTAAAAATGTCTTCTGCAATTTTATTGTAATTCTGTGCCATAACTATCCCTTATAACTAACAATATTTGAGTATTGAGTATATTTTTTATTGCCATCTTGATAAAGTACTTGAGCTTGAAAACGAACTGTTTTACTAATGTTTTTGGTATCAGTAATTTGTAAATTTAAGGGGTGGTCAACATCAGGAAAAATTTCTCCGTCGGGAACATTGTAACCAGTATAAGTTTTAAATTTAGCGATTGCATCATCATAATCGAATGCGTTATCTTTAACAAATTCTAAATAAACAGTTTTACCTTGATCGTCCGTGCATTCTACCTTTAAACTAGCAAGTGCTACCGTATATTGTGAATATGCTTTAATATCCATGTCAACATCTGTCTCTTGTTCACTTTTAGTAGTTAGTTTAATTTCAGCGTTTGGCAACTTATTAGGAATAGAATTAGCAACAACAATAAAAGGTGTGGCAATCAACATTACCGCTGTCACCCCGCCAAATATACAAGCATAAATTTTTATAAGTTTACGTTTTGTCATAATTTACCCTTGACTTTGTTTGCTAATTTTATGCGTTCAATATAACCAAACAATACTCACGCTAATTAGGATAGCTGCACCAGCGGCGGCGATAATGCAACCTGCTACAATCGAATATTTACCAGTTAAAAAGATAATGCCGACACCCGCTATTAGCATACCAATAATCATTCCTAAATAAATAAAACGCTTTTGTTTGTCATCTAAAGCGTTTCAGCGTGAAGCTTCGTTTTTATCTTTGCGTTTATCAACAAACTCCATTTTTAAAAAATATAGCACTTTTATTTAATTAAAATACGATAAATTTGTCACTTGGATTGAAAATAAATTAAGTGAATCTGTTTATTAAGTGAATTTATCTTTAATTAATAGAATTAAAAAGACCCATAAAGGTGCCATTTTAAATGCCTATTACGGAGGCGCAAATGGATTATAAAAATTTAATAAAATTAGTACAGTGTTTAGTAACAATAAATGAATCAGAAATGTCACTAGATATGCTATAATACTTCAAACAATTCGGGATAAGCTTATTTTAGAATATGATACCTAGTGACACTTGGTTACTAAACGATATAGACCAAAAATTACGTAAAAAGAGTGCGGACGTAATTTTGCCTATAAATGAAAAAGATCAATTATTAATTAATCGTATGGTTTCTTACATTGATGCTTGTTATACTAAAAAAGCCAAGGAATATAAAATTCGTGAAGGTATAGCTTTGGCTGGGCCACAAGTTGGATTATTAAAAAAAGTAATATATATTCATTTCGATTTAAATAAGATTGAACACAAATATTTAATTGCTAATCCGAAAATAATAGCTGAATCAATCACTTATGGTTTTATTGAGCAAGGCGAGGGTTGTTTAAGCGTACCTAAAGAATATGAGGGAGTAGTCAAACGTCGTAATCGCATTGTTGTTGAAGCTTATGACTTAATTAATAAAAAAAATATTACAATTGATGCAGAAGGCATATTGGCTATATGCTTGCAACATGAAATTGATCACTTATCAGGTATTTTATACTATGATCGAATTAATAAAAACCAACCATTAACGATAGAACCAGAATGAATTAAATATTAAAGAGAAGAGAAAAATAATTATGGAAACAGAAAATATAAATCAAATACCAACATACATCTATGCTTTAGGCGGTGTTGAAGAAATCGGCAAAAACATGTATGTGGTTGAACACGACAATGAAATTTTTATCATTGATTGTGGCATTAAATTTGCTGATGAAAGCGTTTTACTAGGAGTAAACGCAGTAATCTGCCCTTTTGACTATCTATTAGAAAATAAAGATAAAGTTAAAGCATTAATCGTAACTCATGCCCACGAAGATCACATCGGCGGTATTCCATATTTACTAAAAACTCTACCAATACCTAAAATTTATGCCGCAAAATTAACGGCTGGTATTATTCAAAAAAAACTTAAAGAACATAAAGAATTATTGCCACATCATTTTGAACACTTTGACGATAACACTAAAATTAATAGTAAATATTTTAAAATTGAATTTTTTAGAGTTTGTCACTCTATTCCAGATGCCTTTGGTGTTTACATTGAAACAATTAATGGCAAAATAGTATCCACTGGTGACTTTCGTTTTGACTTTTGTACACAAGGTGATGAATCTGATATTTTAAAAATGGCTGATTTTGGGCGTCGTGAAATCGATGTTTTATTATGCGAATCCACTAATGCTGATACACCTGGATTTAGTATGAGTGAAAGATTCATTATTGATGAGCTTCGTCGTTTAATATTGAAAGCTAAAGGCAGAATCATTCTTTCAACATTTGCTTCAAATTTAGGACGAATTGAAGAAATTATTGAAATAGCAGTTAAAGCTGGCCGCAAAATATGTTTGTGTGGGCGTTCAATGGAAACTAACATAGAAACATCAATTAATGTTGGGTTCTTAAATGTTAATCAATCTTGTTTTATTGAATCACGCGATGTAAGCCAATACAAGGATGAGGAAGTTATTATTTTATCGACTGGTTCCCAAGGCGAAGAAATGGCAGCACTTAATCAAATGGCTAATGGAAAACATAGCTGAATCACTTTAAAACCAAGTGATACTTTGATTTTATCGTCTAACCCTATCCCTGGTAATTATGCGGCGGTAGAACAATTAGTTAATAAAATGTATAAAACCGGTATGACAATTTTTCAAAATACCCCAACACGCAAAATTCATGCTTCTGGTCATGCTACTAAACAAGAACAACAATTAATGTTTAAACTAATTAATCCACAATACATTATTCCCATCCATGGTGAATTTAAAATGTTAAAAGCATTAAAAATTAACGCAGTAGAATCTGGCATAAATGAAAATAATGTTATTCAAATAGTTAATGGTCAGAAAGTCCAATTACTAAATCGTGTTTTAACACCAACTGATCAATTTATTGATAGCAATGAAGTTTATGTGGATGGCAATAAAATAAATTCTGATTCTACAAATGTTCTAAAATATCGTCGTGTATTATCGCAAGATGGTGTGTTCAATGTTACTATGCTAGTGGATCGCGAAAATAAACGGGTACTTGATTTACCAGTTATTTCTACTAGAGGATCGTTTTATGCTAAAACATCAGCGCCTTTAATTACTAAAATAGCTTATACCATTAAAGATGGTGTAGAAGCACTAATGAAACGCAAAAACTACAATGTCAATAATAATGAGATAAGAAAAATTGCTGAAAATACTACCGGTATTTTTGTGTGAAAAAATAAAAAGAAAAAACCACTAGTTAGAACAACAATTTTTGATGTTTAAGCTTGATTTGGTTTATTAGAAGAATTCTCGGTTTTTTTCTTTTTGTTGCGCTTCTTCTTGTTGTTTTTTAGTAGCTGCTTGGCGTTCAGCAATTTCTTGAAATTGTCTTTGAATCGCTTCGTAATCTAAACGAACTTTAGAAAAACGACGCATTAATTCATTTACAATTTTTTCTTCTAACATTGCACTTCGAATATTTTCAAATTTAGCTTTATCTTCTTTAAATGGACGAATTGGTTCATTACTAAACTTATAGTATTGTTCAAGTGAATCATCAACTTCCTGATCAGAAACCGTAATATTTCATTCTTTGGCAATTTCGCCAAAGATTAAGGACTTAGTAATTGCTTTTTTAGCAATTTCTTCAACTACTTTGGGGTCTCTGCCTTGAAAATGTTGTTCTAATTGTTTTGCAGTATTTTTAATCTCGTCTCCATCAAAAGTAACTTCATAACTTCTAGCTACTTCGTTCATGATTACATTGAATATATTATCACGCGCTAAAATGTTGCGTAATTTTTGTTCAATTTGTTGTTGTGTATCGTTCTTAAACAAATGAGTTAAACGACGTATGTGCATTTCAAGCGCACTACGATCAATCATTAATGCTTTAATTGTTTCTTCCATATTGATATTAATTTCTGATATTTTTTTAACAGTTGATTTCATTTGGTACCTTCAAAATAATGAATGCTATTATAATGTTTTTGTTATATGAGAATTATTTAATATCTTCTGAATAGGTTTATAAGAAAAACGGTGAAAGTTCTTGATTGGCCCAAATTTTTGTAAGGCTTTTAGATGTTGAATAGTTCCATAACCTTTATGTTTAGCAAAATGATATTGGGGATATTGCTCACTAATTTTTTCCATATATCGATCACGCGAAACTTTAGCTAAAATACTAGCAGCAGCGATTGAAATAGATTTTTCATCACCTTTAACAATAGATTTAGTTTCCACTTTACTTTCAATAATTTCCGAATCAATTAAAGCAATTTGTGGTTTAACTTTCAATTCATCTAGCGCCATTTTCATTCCTTTTATTGAAGCAGCTTTAGGATTTAATCTATCAACCTCAATAGGATCAATAAAAATAATTGCATAATCTAATGCAACTTTAACAATGACATCATAAAGTAATTCGCGTTTCTTAATAGAAACTTTTTTGGAATCATTAATTTCATCATTATGGTATCTTTCTGGCAATATTACTGCAGCCACAACCAAGGGACCGGCTCACGATCCGCGACCAACTTCGTCCAACCCCACAATGCTTTTATAACCTTTAAGACGATATTTATTTTCAAAAGCATACATGTTTGCTCTATTTTTCATAATTTACCTTTATGTTGTTTTTCCAATCATCATAAAGAAAAGAAATAGTTCGATCTATATCAATTTGTGAATTGTTTTTCACAAAATTAAATTTATGTCCAACGTGTTGAATGAAATCACTAAAACTATCAGAAGATATTGCTTTATATTTATTGTGAAGAATATTTGAATAGTTATTCTTTAAAAATGTATAGCCCCATTCAACTACTTCAGCCAAAGGCAACACTTCCCTTCTAATAACACCAACAAGCGCTAATTTGTATCCATCAATATCATTTGATATTTTTTTAAATAAAATTCCTGGTGTATCATATAGAAAATAATTATTATTAATTTTGACTAATTGTTTATTTCTTGTAACTCCTGGTTTATTGGCGACGATTAATTTTGTCTTAGTCGCCAAAAAATTAATTAATGATGATTTACCAACATTTGGTAAACCAACAACCACACCATAAAATTGAGGATTAACCAATCCTTTGAGTTTTAATTCTTGTTTTTTTTTAGCAAAAATTACATCTAACTTTTCAATAATTTTATCTTTAAATTTACGTTTTTTAATTGAGCCGATTAGTAAATCATTTTTGTGATTAGTTGTGACTATGTCGACTAAATCACTTTTTAAGGCGATAGTTAATTTAGGTTTATGAAATGTTTCGCTTAATTCTTGATTAGATGATAAGTTGATGCATCTAGCATCAACTACTTCAATAATAATGTCAATGTTTTGGATGGAGCGTATATCACGAAGGCT
Source organism: Mycoplasmataceae bacterium (assembly GCA_031259945.1). Taxonomy (GTDB): domain Bacteria; phylum Bacillota_I; class Bacilli_A; order Mycoplasmatales; family Mycoplasmoidaceae; genus Malacoplasma_A. The sequence continues at coordinate 28,308 of JAIRKU010000004.1, read as the reverse complement.
TTTCGCCATGTGCCCTGGAAATCAATTGATTGCCATAGATTAATCAGTTGATCCCTGACGGTATATTTTCATGTAACCGTCTACATCGCTTACGATACTAACAGTTACCAAAGCCTTTTCGTCAACTTTGCGAATGTGTCTTACTAAATTGGGCATTTCGACATACATGCAGATTGTTCAAAGCACATCTTTTTCTTTTAATGTGTAAGCCCCAAAGCACTTATCAATTGTCATTGAATGTGTAAATTTAGAAGCAAACAATTCATCACGAATGTCCATGATACGTTCACTAATGATTTCTACTTTTACAATGCGGTGCATTGGATATATGCGATTTAACAATAAACCAAATATTACCACAGATAGAAATGATGCTACTAAATTAGCAGACAATAAAAACGGAAAAGAAAACCCTTGCGGATTTACAATTCCTGCCGAAATATATGAACCGATGATGGAACCAATAATCATGAGTGTAGAGTTAACTATTATCATTAAGCCACCAAGTGATTTATGCTTAATAGAGAAAAAATAAATAGAAATAAAATCACCACCAGCACTGCAACCACCAACAATATATAAAATTGCATATCCTACTGAAGATAAAAATCCATAAGTAATTGCATAAACAAACAACAATAATGCTTTGTAAGGATCATAATCGGGATTAAAAATAGTGGGATCTAGTGTTACGTTAGAAGCAGGTTTGTACCAAAAAGGTATGTTATAAATGCCTTTTAAAACAAAAATATTATTTGAAGCATCAAACGAAGAAGATGAACCCTCTGCGATAGAATTACCAAATAAAAAAACTTGATCAATGCCTGGGATGTAAGATAAAGTAAAACCTCAAAGACTATTCACAATCACAAATACCATCGTTAAATTGGCAAATGTTTTACCAATTTTCCGGTGTGCAAAAATAAATAAAGGTACATTAGCTACAATATATAAGCCCCAGAATAAAATGTTAAAAACGACTGGTGCTATATCTTTAGTACTATCATTAGATAACATTAATGTATTGGTAATACGAGCAATACCCTGGACAATAGCATTCAACCCAGCATTATATAACCCTGTATTTTTGATTAAAAATTGTACTACTGTACCCATCATTAAACCAATTACAATAGCGATAAGATATCTCTTTCATAAAGACTTACGCCCATACAATGATTTAAATTTAATGCTACCTGCTTTTAATTGAACATAATCAAATTTACCAATCTCGAAGGATTCAGGCGTTATTTCTTTGCGATGTATGAAGGAAAAAACACCATGTTTATTGGTGTCCTTTTTATTTTTTTTATTAGATGATGTTGCCCTATTAGCCATTGTAGGTTAATAATTCTACTACTTTGTTTTAATTCTTGCAGATTTACCAGAACGGCCACGCATATATGAAATATAAGCGCGTCGTACTTTACCGCGTTTCAACACATCAATTTTTACAATTAATGGTGAATGATAAGAAAACGTTTCTTCAGCCCCAATGCCACTAGATTCTTTACGAACAGTAAAAGTTCTTGATAATCCTTTACCAGTAATTTTTAAAACAATGCCATCAAATCTTTGTACACGAGTTTTGTTACCTTCCACGATTTTAATGTGAACTGAAACAGTATCACCTGCACGAAATTCTGGTAGATCTTCACGCATTTGTGATTTTTCAATTCGTTGAATTATTGCGGTTTTATTTATCTTTGTCATTACTTATGCTCCTTTAAATATTTTTTATACATATCATTACGATATTTTTTTGTCTTTTTCATTTGTTGTTCTCGACGATATTTATTAATTAATTGATGATTACCACTCAAAAGTACTTTAGGAACATTATATCCTTCAAAATTTAATGGTTTAGTATAAATAGGATAATCTAATAAATTTTCATTAAATGTTTCGCTTTGTAAACTTTCCTTACTAATACCTTGTTCTAGTAATCGTGCTATGGTTTCAACCATTACCATACACGGAACCTCTCCACCCGTTAAAACATAATCACCAATTGATATAACTTCATCTACATAATTTAAAATTCTTTCATCAAAACCTTCGTAATGACCTGCGATTAAAATCAAATGTTTGCATTTTGTATATGTTTTGGCTAACTCTTGTGTATAAGTTTTGCCTTGTGGGCTAAGCAAGATAACCTTGCTATTTTTTTTCTTATATTTTTTGATTGCTGCAACAATGGCGGGCAAAGCAATCACCATTCCCGGCCCACCACCATATTGATAATCATCGACTCGTTTATTTCTATCTTTAGAAAATTCACGAAAATTAACAATATCAATCTTGATTATCTTTTTATGAATTATTTTTTTGATTATTGAATAATTTAAAAACTTGTCAAGTAATTCTGGAAATAAAGTTAATATGGTGGTGCGCATTTGTTATTTTGATGACTCAGCTTTAACTGTTGTTTCGCTTTTGGCTAATAAAGCTTTCCTAGCTTCTTTTTTAGCTTTCTTAATAGTAAAACGTTTTTTTGTTAATTTACGTTTATGCTTTTTTATGATTTTCTTTGTATTAAGATAATCTGCTCAAATGCCTTGTTCTTTAAGTATATTTAAAATCGTTTCTGTTGGTTGTGCTCCTTTAACTAAGAAATCAATAACCAAATCTTTCTTGATTTTAATTGTGCCACTATTTGGTTCCAATGTTCCTAATAACGCTATGTATTTACCATCACGTTTGGTGCGTGAATCCGTTGCTACAATACGATAAAATGGATCTTTGTGTTTGCCAAGTCTCGTTAATCTAATTTTTACCAATTTAATACCTCACTTCTAAAATGTTTGTACATTATATATTAATGTAGCTTTATAGTAAAAATACTTTACACCCATATGTAGTTGATTTAAAATTATTAGAACTATTTAGGTTCTAACACTAACATATAATTAACTACCTAATGGGTTTATTACATCAAAAGCATCATTTAACCAAAAATATAACCACTCTGCTCTTGTGTGGTGCAGTTTTGATTGGTTTTATTTTAGTTTGGTTATTGTTAGCTGATATGAACTTATTACAATTACAGTGGTTAATACCATATAACGGTAAAGAATGATCGGGAAATATAACTCAATCAAATTACCATAATGTTTTTACAACTTATCAAAAAGATATTTTGTATTGAAGCAATAAAAATGGATGGAACGTTACCGATGCTCAATCATTTTATAACTTTGCTAATACACAATATCCTAATGGATTAACCATTTTATCAAGCGAACTTAAATTTAACGCTTGAATATTGTTGCCTATTATCATTATTGCTTTTATTAGCTTTGTCATTCCTTTAATATTACATTTATTTAAATTAATGTACATTGATACTTATATTTTTTCCATCCCGATCACCTTGGCTGCCATTACTTATATATTTTGCGGCCTTATACCAAGTGTCAACAATAATGGTTGATTAATATTTGCTCGAATTGTAATATTTTTTGCGGTATTAATAATTTTGTTTATTGTTTGTAACAGAGTCATTAATACTATTATTGGCTATAGTGCATCAAACGAACAAATGATTATTGACATTACATCACAAGAACGCGAACGCAGTCAATCTCGTGCAACTTTACAAAAACTAAAAGATGAATATAAAAAGCAAGATGATCTAACACACATTGACATAAGTAAAGATGATTAATTTGTTAAAATTGTTCAATCATGCAATTAGTTGATGAATGTATCATTAATTTAAAAGCCGGTACAGGTGGTAACGGCATTGTTTCATGACGTCGTGAGCCTAATGTACCAATGGGTGGCCCATATGGCGGTGATGGCGGTGATGGAGGTAACATTATTTTGATTGGCAATCACAATATTAACACCTTATTTGAATGAAGAAGTCGTAAAACTGTTATAGCCGCAAACGGAGAAAACGGACGTACGGCTAAAGAAACGGGTCATAATGGCAAAGATATTTACATGAACTTGCCTCTAGGAACTTCAGTTTATGATGCTCAAACCAACGAACTAATTATTGATATATTAGAGACTGGTCAAACTCACATTATTTGTGAAGGTGGTAGAGGCGGTAGAGGTAACGCTTCTTTCAAATCATCTTTTAATCGAGCACCCACTTTGCACGAAAACGGCGATATCGGTGAGGAAAAAAATATTATTTTCAAATTGAAGTATATTGCTGATGTCGGATTAGTTGGTTTACCAAACGCTGGAAAATCAACTTTGGTTGGTCAAATATCTAATGCTAAACCAAAGACTGCCAATTATCAATTCACTACGTTAACACCGGTTTTAGGAACCGTCACAAAACAACAGAATAAAATGGTATTCGCTGATTTGCCCGGGTTAATAGAGGGGGCGTCAGAAGGCAAGGGCTTGGGCCATGAATTTTTAAAGCATATTGAACGTTGTTCAATTCTTATTCATTTAATTTCATTAAACCCATTAGATAATATTGATGTAATTAAAGCTTACAAGACAATTAACAATGAACTTAAAAAATATAGCAAAGTTATTTCTCAAAAACCCATTATATATGTCGCTAACAAAATCGACGTTAATGATGCCACTAGAAATTTAACAAAATTAAAAAAAGGTATAAAGTCTAAAATTTATGTCATTAGTGCGTTACATCGCATAGGTATTGACGAATTACTTGATGATATTTTTCAAAAGTTTAACAAGATCCAATTAGAAAATAAAAAACGTCTGTTGGGTAAGATAACTAAAACAAAAATAATTGAATTAAAGCAACAAAAAGATTATGCCAAAGATTTGAAAATTAAACAAATAGATAATAACCAATGAGAAGTACATAGTCAATTCATGCAATATTGAACTCATAAAATTCCTCTAGATACCAAAGACAACATATTGCGCTATAACCAAAAAATGCAAAGTATCAATGTTGAAGAAACTGCTAAAGCTCAAGGGGCGAAGCCGGGCGATACTTTACTAATTTATGGCAATGAATTTGTTGTTGATAAATAAATATTAAGTTGATTTTATATATACATAAAGAATGATTATGTAATTTATATTCAAGTTACGCAACAAGTTACTGAATTAAATAGAAAACATGAAATTGGTAATCTACTAAACATTAATGATAATCACGATAAGGTGGTTTTGTCATTAGATTTATCGAATGGGAAAACCAATGAAGGCATAATTTTAAAAAATATTATTGACTGATTACTTGAATAAAAGTTGGATGTTATTTGTAAGTATGAAAAGTGATTTTAAAGAATGCTACAATATTTGAGTAATTGGGTTAGAACAAGAAGACAAGTTAAATTATGATCACTGTAGTGTGTGTAGGCACAAATTACTAATATTTTTGATTTCTTTATAATTTATGGGTAAAATATTTGACACCATTTTCGAAAATTTTTTGATCGTGTTCGCCTAAGACATTACGATATAAATTTTCGCCAATACGTTCACTATGACCCATTTTACCTAAAATTTTTCCATCCAGACTTGCAATAGCCTCAATCGCATACATTGATCCATTGGGATTGTATGGCATATTCATGGTGGGGCTATCATTTCAATCAATATACTGAGTGATGATTTGTCCGTTTTGTTCCATTTGTTTAATTTGTTTTTTATCCGCGACAAATCTTCCTTCACCATGGCTGATAGGTACCATATGTATATCATTAGGTTTAAGCGAAGCTAACCATGGAGAATTATTAGAAATTACTTTAGTTCTTACAATTGTCGACATATGGTGTGATATTTTATTAAACGTTAATGTTGGAGAGTTCTTACTAGGTTGTTGTATTTTTCCATATGGTAATAAACCTAATTTAATAAGAGCTTGAAAACCATTACAAATACCTAATATTAAACCATCACGATGGGTTAATAACTCAGTAGTTGTTTTTTTAACTCTTGGGTTGTTAAAAACATTTACAATAAATTTTGCACTACCGTCTGGTTCATCGGCTGCACTAAAACCACCCGGTAACATTAGTATGTTAGCAGTTTTAATTGCCTCTACCAATTCATTAATAGATTCTAACAATGACTTAGTGCTATTATTACGTATTAAAACTTGTTTAACAATAGCACCAACTCGTTCAAAAGCATATTGAGAATCATATTCACAATTAGTCCCAGGAAAAACCGGAATTACAACTAATGGTTTTTTGACTATCTTCTTAGACAATCACGGTTTTGAACAATGATATGGTTGTAAATCAATATTAGAGTTATCCTTAGGAGTTGAATGAATAAATATATTAGATAGCTTAGAAGTTATCTTTTCTTTAACATCATTAATATTAATTTTAAAGCTTAATTGTTTACTAACAATATATGGTTGATTAATTGTTTTACCAATTATTTTGTAATTACTATTTTTTAACACTTGTGTAACATCATGATTGTGAGGAATTTCTACAATGATGGTTCCATAATTTTGTTCAAATAATTCATCTTTATTAACATTAAAAAATTCAACACCGATATCGTTACCAATACTCATTTTAGACAATCCTTCACTTAAACCAAAATGTTTAAATGAATAAGCAGAAACAATTTGTTTATTAACAATGCCTTGATGTACGACATCATAATTTCTTTGCAAACATTTAAAATCAATAGTTTTACCTAAATTAACTTTTGGATATATAAGCGCAATTGTAGAATTTACCATTTTAAACTCTGGTGAAATTATGTTTTTTGCTAATCCTGTTGTTACTGCAAATGAAATTAAAGTTGGTGGTACATTAATTTTTTCGTATGTACCCGACATAGAATCTTTACCCCCGATTGCACCCAAACCCATTTCTTTTTGTGCAGCATAAGCACCAAGTAAAGCAGCAAATGGCTTACCTCAACTAACTCTATCTTGCTTCAATTTTTCAAAGTATTCTTGAAAAGATAAATGAATTTTACGTCATTCGCCTCCCATTGCAACAATTTTAGTGATTGATTCAATCACGCTATAGTAAGCCATATGAAACGGGCTTCAATTACTAAAAGTAGGATTAAAACCATAAGACATGAGCGAAGCTGTTTCACTTTTTTTATTATTAAAAGATGGTATTAATGCTGCCATGCCTTCAGCTGGAGTTAATTGGTTTTTACCACCCAATGGCATTAACGCAGTATTTGCACCAATTGTAGAATCAAATCTTTGAATCATCCCTAATTTGATACATACATTTAAATCAGTAAGCATTTTATTTCAAGATACTTTAATATTTTGTTTATCACTTACATTAGACAATTTATTTTTTGTAATGGGTAATATCTTGATATTAGCATGTTGTAACGCACCATTAGTGTTTAAGAAGTCCCGCGATAAATCGACTATCTTAGTTTGATTCCAATACATGCGTAGTCGATTAGTGTCCATTACTTTAGCAACAACGGTTGCCTCTAAATTTTCTTGATTAGCCAAATCAATAAAAGTATTGACATCATTATTACTTACAACCACCGCCATTCTTTCTTGGCTTTCACTAATGGCTAATTCAGTGCCATTTAAACCCAAATATTTTTTAGGAATTAAATCTAAATTAATATCTACCCCCGAGCATAGTTCTCCAATGGCAACACTTGCTCCGCCGGCGCCGAAATCATTACATTTTTTTATTAATCTAGTAACATCTGCACGCATAAATAATCTTTGAATTTTGCGTTCACAAATAGGATTACCTTTTTGAACTTCTGCCCCCATTTCATGAAGCGATTTATTATTGTGAGATTTGGAAGAACCTGTCGCCCCCCCAATACCGTCTTTGCCTGTACGACCGCCTAATAAGATAATAACATCGCCTTTAATTGGTTTTTTACGAACCACATTAGTAATAGGGGCAGCTCCAACTACTGCACCAACTTCCATATGTTTAGCTACATAACCTGGATGATATACTTCATTTACTTGTCCTGTCGCTAAACCAATTTGATTACCATAAGAGCTATAACCTCTAGTTGCGCCTAAAGTGATTGTGCGCTGCGGTAATTTATTAGGAATGGTTTTTGTAATACTAGTAGTTGGATCTGCGCTTCCCGTAACTCGCATAGCTTGATATACATATGTCCTACCCGATAACGGATCTCGAATTGCACCACCTAAACATGTAGAAGCACCACCAAACGGTTCTATCTCTGTAGGATGATTATGTGTTTCGTTCTTAAACATCAATAGATATTTATGTATAGCGTTATTAATAGTTACGTCTACTTTAATAGAGCATGCATTATTTTCATCAGATACATCTACATCTTTTAATTTACCGCGCTTGAATAATTCTTTAGCAAAAATAGTAGCAAGGTCCATTAACGATATTTTCCTAGCAGTATTGTGTCCGTACACGTATTTTCTTGATTTTAAATATGCTCTATACGCCTTTTTGATTGGATGTGTATAGCGACTACTCTTAATATCTATACTATCTATTTTAGTTTCAAAAGTAGTGTGACGACAATGATCCGATCAATAAGTATCAATAACTTTAATTTCAGTAATTGTTGGTAAGCGATTTTCCTTTTTAAAATAATTTTGAATTAAAATTAAATCTTGTAATGACATCGCCAACTTGTTCTTTTTATGAAATGTTGTAAGTTGTGATTTAGTCCAAATATTAAAGTTGTAAATAACTTCTATCGCTCTTGGTGTGCTAACGTGTTCTTGATATTTATGTGTATAAGCATTAACTTCTAACGAGTCAATTGAATTAATTAAATATTGTTTTATTCTATCCAACGCCTTTGTGGGTATGTTACCAGTTAATGCATACACTGTCACTACTTTTACTTGTGGTCTACTATTGGGGCTCAGTAACTTAATACATTGTTCGGCAGAATCAGCTCGTTGGTCAAATTGTCCTGGTGATAACATTACCCCAAAAGCAATTTCTTGTGGGCTGATTGGAAATTTTTCAAGATATAGAAGATCTACAGGTGGTTCGCTGAAAATCGTGTTTAATGAGGCTTTAAACGTTTTATCATCTACTCCAGTGATTAAGTATTTAATTAACATGCGCACATGTTTTAATTCTTTAACACCTACGATTTTATTTAGTTCGTGTAAAAGGTGAGATGCCTCTATAGTAAATGGTTGTTTTTTTTCTACATATATAACACGCATCTTTTGTGAGCTCATTTACTTGCACCCTTTCTTGATAAACAATGTGTTAATTATATTAGTTAAAAAATTATGGTCCACGATGGATTAGATTCGTTTAATTTGAAATCGTAGTTGACTATTTTCAATTTCAATAATTGCGTAACTTTTTTGTAGTTCGCGATTGCGCGGTAAAGATATAGAACCTGGGTTTAATAAAAAAGGTTTATCACTAGTATCTATAAGCTCTTTGTGTGAATGACCAAAAATAACGACATCGGCTTCATTTTCTTTACCTAACTCTCTTAAACGTTTCATTCATTTATTTTGATCTCATGATCATTGTTCTGAACCGTGAGTTAACAAAAACTTAAATCCGTCAAACGAAAATACTTCAACGTTTTTTCAATCATAATCGTTGTTACCATCAATAAAGTAATGAAAATGTTGCTTCATTCAACTAATTGATGTTGAATAATCACCAGCATGTACAACTAAGTCGGCAGTCTCTTTTTGAATAATTCTAACCATTAAATCATTAACACCATGACTATCTGATAAAATCAATATTCGCTTTTTCATTATTAATTTAATTTCGCTTTAATAAGTTTAGCTAGTTTTTCGCTCACATATTGCTTTAATTCATTAACAGTTGCCATTTTAATATTAGCCACATTGTCATAATGACTTAATAACTTATTAATTGTTTTGATACCTAATCCAGGAATTTCATTCAATATTGACCTGAAACTTGAATCTTTAAATTTCTGTCTGAAAAAGTTTATAGTGTAACGGTGTACTTCTTCCTGGATATTAAACAAATATAAATATAAGTTTGAATATTGATCCAAAATAATCTGTTTTTTATTAGGGAAAACTATCCCCGCAGTCCGATGTCGGTCATTTTTAAATAAACCTATAACAGGAATTACCTTATGTAAATTTAATTCTTGAAGTGCTTTAATTGCTGCATTCACTTGAATTAAACCACCATCAACTATAATTAGATTTGGTAAAAAGGAATTATTGTCTTTAATTACTTTGGTATATCGGCGTTTAATTACTTCATACATCGAATCATAATCGGAATTACGTTCTTGTTCTTTTACGATAAATTTGCGATACAAATTTTTATTAAACTTACCATCATCTAGTGCAATCATACCGCCGGCTTTATCGCCACTATATATATTAGATATATCAAAGACGTTAATAAGGGCAAGGTTATCAAAACCGAGTAATTGTTTTAATTCTTCAAAAGATTTATCAGTTTGAGCTTGATGTTGTTTATAAATTAAATAATTTGTATTCATAAAATTTTTGGCATTAATAACAGCCGTTTGTAAAATAGATTTATGTTTACCAGAAATAGGATTAATAAAATTAAATTTATTCAAATCAGTTAATTGCTTAAGCATATTTTTAGGCAAATTGACATAACATTTTTTAGGTAGGTTATATGATTCATAATAATATTGCACCAAATAGTCGTTTAATGTTTCTTCTAATTCACCAAAAATTTCAATAATTTGCTGATGTTTAGTTAATAACTTACCATTTACATAAGAAAATATTACGATTGCTAAAACATTATTATGAATATAGTAGCCGACAATATCTTCATTTTGCGAAGCTTGTAAATTAACATTCTGAGATAACGACATTTCTTTGGAAACCACTTTTATCTGTTCGATTAATTCTAAATTTCTTTTAGCTTCTTCAAAATTAAGCTCTTTAACTGCTTTTTTTTCAGCGTTTGTTAAAGTATTAATAATCTTTTGTGGCTTGCCTTTGAAGAAATTATCAATTTGTTCAATGAATGGTTCATATTTAGATGGAGCAATATTATTAATACATGGTCCTAAACATTGACCCACATCATAATATAAACATTTAGTTTTGGGAATCCTGCTACATTTTCGAAAAGGAAATAATTTTAACATTAAGTTGTATGTATCATAACGGTTACTTTTAGCAGTAGCAAAAGGCCCATAATAACAACCTTTTATTTTTTTGTAATCGCGCGTGTAAAGCAATCTAGGATGTATTTCGTTTGTTAATAAAATGTAAGGATACCCTGCACCATCTTTTAAAAAAATATTGTATTTAGGATGATACTTACGAATTAAATTAGCCTCTAACAGAAGAGATTCAATTTCATTTTGTACAACGATAAAATCAATATCTGTAATATTTTGTACTAAAAGTGATGTCTTATCATTATGTGAATGCGTAAAATATTGATGCGTACGATTAAAAAGATTTTTAGCTTTCCCAACATAAATAATTTGTCCATATTTATTTTTTCACAAATAAACACCTGGTTTTTTGGGAATACGCTCTAACTTAAATTGCAATTGTTGATTAATCATTTTTTACAATATGATCTTTCGTAATTTAAAAATTCGTTCCAATGACACATAAGTTAAAAAATCATCATAAGTTTTAAAAATATATGTTTGATTTTTAATCAAAATCATTAAGCCATACGGTGAAATTTTATAATCTTTAATATTTTCGAATTCTATAGGATAAATATTCATATGATGGCTTAGTAAAATTTTTTGAGTTGTAATAAATATTTCACCTTGGTTTTGTATCAAAATCATTTTTTTGTTCACAAATTTATATAGACTTGCATTTTCGTATTTGTAGTAAACCTTTTCATTTTTATTTATCGGAAAATCAATAATTAAATTTTTCAAATTACGAGTTTTAGCAAAAACTATGCCATGATAATGATTTAAATATTCCTTTTCATAGGAACAAAGCTCATTAGTCAAATACAATTTATGAATAATTTTATCTAAACTATTTATGTAATTTTGACTATAAATTTCATTTTGGCGTATCCAATTTCTTAAAATTTCAAAACGATATCGTAAAAAATGTTGCGTTTCATTTCGAACAAAAAAACCTTTTATTTTTTTTCGATTTAAATGAATTAAATTTTTAAAATGTAATTGATTAACCATTTTATACTTGTAAATAACGTATTCGTAGTCATTTGAATTACGTTCAAATAATTTAATTTGTTGCATATCATGAATTATAACTTAACACCTTATAATAATTTTGTGTATCGAAATACAAAAGAACGTAAATATATAGATAAATTAATTGCTAATTCTCTTGCTCGCAAGACCAAACTTTTTCGTCGTAATCTAGCAATTAATGGTATTCCGACTAAAATTCGAGTTGTTAAATTAAAACCATCTGATTCATTTTTATCAGAAATTGGTGGTTATGCAAATTTAGACATTAATTGTTGTTATCTTATAAAACACGCTAGGACTTTTGACACTTTATTATTTAATTCATCAGTTGATGTCATTGCTACTGACTGTCGTCATAATGTTATTCAAACCTTTATAAATTTATCACCTGACAGCATACCAAGTTTTTTAAAAATAACTAGAAACATAATTATTTTTGCACCAAACGTTATCAAAAACCATAATATCAAGTTAACAGATCATGTTTACACACATTAATTATGCAATGTCAGTTCTAATATGAACAATAGCTGCGCCACATAATAAAATAATTGCAAATAATGATCAAAAAATAGTTACGCTTTTGCTATCGTAATAATAACTTTGACTATATTCATACAAACTACTAAACGAATCAGAAGAATATATTTCATTAAATAAAGTACACAGTACTTCATTATTTTTAGCATATGGAACATCACCTGATTTACTAGATGGATTAGTTGAAAAAGCAGGAAAATTACCTCCGATACTAGCAATAAATCCAAGTAACCAATTACGCAAAGTGTCAGAGCTATCACTGAATGAACTTAATTTGAAAGTGTTGGAATTATTTAAACGATAAGAAATAGATTTTTGATTTTCCGCTTTATCCGTTCATTGATTAAAAGGTGGTAAGCCAGTTGACGTATTATTTTGGTATGCAGCTAAAGCATTATTTAGTTCAATGCTAACCCCTTTTGCACAATCTTGCATAATTAAATATCAAATTAGTAAAAAATTCATCTGTAACGCTTGATCATAAGATGAATCGTTCTGTTTTACAGAATAATAGAACGGAAAATCGGGACTTTCATAGTAAATACCAGAATCAGGATTTGTGAACAAATCATCTAAAAATCGATTGCGGTATTCTAATATGGTTTTTGAACTAAATTGTATTTGATCAGTAGTTTGTCATACATTACACCCATAAAAATCTGCACTAGCTGGGTTTTCTAATTTATGAATATATTCAATGATTTGAGTTTTAGCGGCATCATCTTTAAAAACTAATAAATCTTTCAAAGCGTAAAAATGTGCAGAAGTCAATGAAGAAATATCCCTTGATAAAGGTTTACTATAAACTATAGTATCTACTCGAGCCCCAGTTAATGAATAAATATCTAAATATTTTAATGGAAAACCGACTAGCGTTCAATAAGTGGACAATAATCCTTCTTCTTCTTTTAACTTGTAATAGCAAATTGGCCAAGAGTCCTTATTCTTATTCATAAAAACTGTTTCATTATTTATGTTATAGCGATGATTTATTTTAGAACCAAAAGCACTATGTTCTTCAGTGTCTTTGGTTTCAGTAAAAGCGTTGTACAATCCAGACATTTGCTGACCTATGTCCAAATATGAAGCAAAACTATTGAATGTGTTCTTTGTGCCTTGATTAGCATAATATAAAGTGTTTAAATTAACATTTGGATCATTATGATCATCCGTAAAATATTTAACATAGGCAGCATTAGTCGCATCATGAAAATTACCATTTACATCTATGTATCTAGTGCTATCCATGGAAATAGAATACTGATCACTAATATACTTATTAGGCGTTTTAATAGTAACTGGTAAAACCATATTAATCAAGTTAAAAACTATTGCAATGCCAATCGTGGTAACCATAATAGGAATTTTGCCAGAAATAACACTTACTAAAATTGCAATTGAACCAAAAAATAAACAAGCAACAATATTACCCAATAAAATCCCTAACTCAATGTTTAAAACGTCTTTATAAACCACACCATTAGGGTTTTTCATTGGATCGTATTCACCGAAGAAAAACATACCCAACGCTAAAATCATTGCAGAAATAGTTGCCGTAAAAATGATTAATAAAAAACACAAAAATTTAACCAAAATAATTTTAATACGCTTAATTGGTTTGGACATAATGATAAGTTCTGTTCCATCATCTCGTCCTTCACGAAAAATTACAACAGCAACAATAGAACAAATTACTGACAAAATTAAAATAGACAATACTTTAATGTCAATTAAATTATTATTCCAAATAAAAGTAGGTGCTAATTTAAGCAAGGCAGGAACAAAGATTAAAATTAAAAAAAGATATAACCAAAATAATCCTACTGAAAATCATATTGACTTACGTTTTAAGGAGTTAACTAATAAATAATTAAAATAATTTGACATTATTCTTCCTGGGTATCTACCGATCCCTTTACGATTAATTTATTGTAAACTTGATCTAAGCTTGGTTCAATTTTAAGAAAGCGTTCAAAAACTATCCCTTTACGAATTAATTCTTTCTGGCAAGCGTAAGCATTTGCATCGTTATGAAAATCAACAACGGTAATATCACGTGCATTACTTTTACGATATTTAATATGTTTTTTTAAAAAATATTTATGGGCTAGTTTATCGTTATTAGTAGCCACTTCGTATTGGTAACTTACAAACTTTTTAATTAGTGTGTGTTTGTCACCAGAATAAATGATTTTGCCACCATCTAAAATAGTAGCAGAATCTGCATAACGGTCAAGTTCCGCCAATACGTGTGATGAAATAAAAATAGCCTTCCCTTTTTTCTTTAACTCCATTAACAAATCAAAAAATTCGGTTCGTGCCTTTGGATCAAGATTAGCAACTGGCTCATCCATAATGATTACATCGGGATCATGAATCAATGCTTGCGCTAAAAGAATTTTCTTTTTTTGTCCACTGGAGAATGAATTTGGTGATTTATGACGCAGACTTCACATTTTTAAAGATTTTAGCTTAGAGACTGCGAAGCTTTTTGCATTTTTACGAGTTAAACCAGATAACATTGTCATCCATTGTAAATATTTTAAAGATGAAAGTTTTTCTGGAAAACGTGCATTTTCAGGAATGTAACCTAATTTACGTTTAGCAAATTCCATGCTATTTTTGAAACCATTTACTAAAATCGTACCATTTCAATTTATATATGCCCCAATTAAACATTTAATTGTGGTAGTTTTACCAGCACCATTAGCGCCTATAAAGGCGTGAAATTCCCCAGGAAAAACATTGAAAGATATTTGTTGAATCGCAGGAAGCTTTTTAGCAAAATAACGTTTTGTTAAACTTTTAACATACAAAATAGGGCGCTTATTTAGCGTTAAATATTCCTGCATGTCTTTTTCATCTCATTTACTTGTAATGAAAAAAGGTTTATTAATTTTTTTACCTAAAAATTTTGCTTTTCGTTTCATATTATTTAAAATCCGTTCTTAGATATATCACAAAAGCCATAGATGTTAGAAGTAAAGCAATTGCTGCTCATATTAATACTAATTGACTTGATTGATATTTTAACGTTACCGTATAAGTTGCACCTAGTAATTCGTAAGTTATTGGAAAATTTAGATTACTAGTGGAGAGATTAAAATCATAATTACGGTCTCGTTCAAGGGCTTGTCCTAATTCACTATCAGATGTATCCTCAATCATCCCAGAGAGATTAGCGTTACTATAACCTATGTTTGATGTTTTTATAGCTCAGTCCAAAAGCGCTCTCATTTTCAAAATATTTGCATTAGTAAAATAAGAATCTTGGTCTGTCCCATTAGCTCAATTGTACTTTTGGTTCAGTTCTCAAATGCCCGTTGAATATTTCTTAAAATCAGCTTGTAGTGTAGGACATATGGACATCCATACACCTACGGGAATTTTAATCTTTTCAAAAGGCGTTGGCAAGGGGGCGTCCATATCATACTGCCCATTGCTATTAATTTGCAAAGGTAAAACAGGAGATGAATTAAAATCTAAATTTTTTCCCAAATTTAAAGAAGTGGTATTTGCTGCTTTATATAAATCGGAATTTATTTCTTTAGTATATTTTTGAAAAATATACAATTTAAATTTTACCATTGTTTGCATTAATTGTTCATTGGCTTGTTTTAATGATAGATCACTATCCCAAAATACATTTTTGTATTCACCAGTTGATGTTTTATTACCATCTAAGTCTGTTATTCCTTTATTTGCACCAATAATACACATATGAATAAAATTATAAAGAGTACTAAATGAACCAGTTTGACTAGATGTATTTTTGCATCGTTTTAAATCATCTGTATCCAAAACTGATTGATAGCTGCTTACGCTTGAAATGTCAATATCTTTATCAAAGTTTATGGTGGGAGAAAAAAGACTGCTAAATGCATCAATCATAGGCGCAGTAGCATTTACTGGATCATTTATGTAATTTACAATGCTTGACAAATCTTTATTAGCTTCACTATTATCATAAAAATTAAATGTAGGACTAGTACGAGCAGTATCATCACCGCAAATTGCTGTTAAAATTTTATCAAAAACATTTTTTTGTGACTCATTGACCTGAAGATCAGAATATCCATATCTTATTAAATCATTACCACTACCAATATAACCTTTATGCCCATAAGCAACATTGAATTCATTAGATTTTAATGTTGACATAGTAAAAGAAGAAGCAGTAGTTTGCATGTCTCCTAACATTACAATTGTTTGACCAGTTATTAGTTCAAGATATTTGTTAATAACTTTTAATAGACCATCGGCAATTGACTCTTCTGATGAAAAATCAAAATTTAGACAACTAAATTGATCAGAATTTTGCACAAAATAATAAGGTAAATTATTGTTAGATTGATTTATTACTTGTTTGTCAAAATTGTAATCATAAAAGCGATTACTGCCATAAAATTGTGATGCATCTTTATTAGCAGAGTCCGAGAGACCTGCCATGTTATTTAAAAAATTAAATTGTCCTACAAAATCAAAAAGATTAGTAGCATGACTGTTACTTTCATTTGTGTAGATAGCCCAAAGTTTTTTTTCTTCTTCTAGATTTAAAAAACTAATAGGTTTATCTATATTATTTAAATCGATTTTTGGTGTTAATGCAGCAAAAGAATGATCTTTATTGTCGTTGCCTAAATAACGTACACTAGTAATGGGATAGCCATTATCTTCAGTAATCCCGGCAGGTGTTTTGACAACAATCATATTCACTGTAGACAATATTGTTAATAAAACAATAACGATTACATTGCCTAAAATAGTTCAAATTTTATTTGCAAATAACGAAATTAAAGTAGCTAACATTCCAAAAATTGCTAAAGCAATAAAATTGGAAAATAACATGGAGACCACCAATCCACCAACTTCTGCCTCCGTTACATCTTTTAACAGGAAAGTCAATGGAGCGATAAATATTGATATTAAAGCAAAAAAGAAACTGAAACAAAAGAAAACAACGAATTTAATTAACGTAGCTTTACTTCTGCTAATGGGCTTGGATAATAATATTAATTCTGTTCCATCATCCTGATAATTTTTAAAAATAGCAACAGAAATTAATGCGCCAAAAATAGCAGCAACATAAAGTAAAATTGCTTGTGGATTAACACTAATATTGTGTCATAACAATCATGGACTAGTTTTGATAATGGCTGGGAGAATAATTAGTAATACTATTGTAAATAAAATGTATAGCCCTCCAAAAATCCAAATAGTTTTTCGTTTTGCTAAACTTTGTATGAGAAATAAGAAATACGTCCACCCAATTTTACGCACGTTGGAAGAAATTATATATTTATTTAAATTAATTTTCTACTAATACTGTAACTATTCTCCGGGTTTGTTTGCGTCCACACACACACACACACACACACACACGATGCTGAAAAATCAATGCTTCATTCAGTTTTCATAGATAAAAAAGCATCTAAGAATGATGTCAAAAATATTTTTTAATTTTTTAAAAAAAATCAGATTTTTTGTGAATTTGATCACTTTTTACCAAATTTGTAAAATATATAATTTATCAAATTTTTACAAAAATCTAAGTAAGCCTATGGTTTAAATTATTTCCGGTGAATAGTTACCTAATTTTCTACCAATACTTTATGGCACCTTGTACAAATGTGTTCATCGTACATTTTTTCTGGTTCATAATAATTCCAGCAACGTTCACACTTAATAAATTTAGCATCACTTACTTTAGCCACAATTTTATCATTATCCGTATCTATAATTTTAACCTTGGCAACATTTAAATATCGAGCCAAATCTTCTTCTTTAAAATGATATAAATTATGATTATTAAGATAAAGTTCTACGAACGCTTGGTTATTTTTATTTATTAATTTAGTATTACGTAAAATTTCTAATTCAGCATATACAACATCTTTTAGTGAATGAAAATATAACCATTTTTGTTCATCTTCTTTAGTGAAAGGAACTGTGATTTCATTGTTTCAATGTTCCAAACATACAGATTCATATTTTTTTTCTACTTTGATGAATTTATAAACTTCCTCACATGTATGCGGAATTATTGGTGTTAATAAAATTAAATATGACTTAACAATTGTATATAAAACAGTTTGAATACAACGCCTTCTTGGGTTATTCTTTGCTTCGCAATATAAGGTATCTTTAATAAGATCAAAGTACCAAGCCGATAATTCAATTACATGGTTGCTAATAATTTTGATGATATTACTGAATTGATACTTTTCGTAATGAGCATTAATTTTAGTAATATTATTTTGTAGTTTTGTTAAGACAAAACTATCCACATTATCAAAGTTGAAATTTTGATCTATCTCAAAATCAAAGTCTGAAATATTGGCTAAGCAAAATCGAAATAATGTATTTCTAATGCGTCGATAAATTTCAGCAATTTGATTCAGAATATTATCAGAAATTCTCATATCATCTTCAAAGTTTGAATTAGTTGCCCATAATCTTAAAATATCGGCACCAAATTTTTCACAAACAATAAGTGGGTCAACTACATTACCAATCGACTTAGACATTTTTCGTCCTTGTTCGTCAAGCACCATGCCATGGCTTAATAAAAATAGATATGGCGATTCACCAGAATAAATCACACCATTAATTAAAGAAGAATTAAATCAACCTCGATATTGATCGTTGCCTTCAAAATATAGTTGTGCAGGATAATTGAGCCCGAATGATTTTAGTAAAGTAAACGATGTCCCAGAATCAAATCAAACGTCCATGATGTCTGTCTCTTTGCGATACTTTCGACCATCTTTATATTTATCTAACAAAAAATAATCAACCGGTTTGTCAAATCAAGCGTTTGAAGATTCACAGTGTAAGATTTCGATAACATGTTTGATTAAATCAAAATCCATGATAGGTTCGTCGTGTTCATCAAAAATTATCGGGATAGGTACACCTCAAACACGTTGACGACTAATGCACCATTCAACACGGTTTTTCATCATGTCCTCCATATGTTTACGGTTTTGCTCATTATTAAATTTAACATTTTTTAAAGCAGCAAGAATTTTATGTTGAATTTTCTTGATATCAATAAATCATTGTTTTGTGGCACGATAAATTACAGGCTTTTTAGTTCTTCAATCATGAGCTGCTGTATGCGTAATAAAACTTAATTTTAATAAGGCTTTAGCTTTGTCTAGTTTATCAGAAATAATTTTATTAGCAGTATCGTAAAATATCCCGACAATATCTTTATCACTAATTTCATTAGTGAATTTACCATAATCATCAATTGGTGAAAATGGATTGATACCATAACGCTTACACGCTAGATAATCATCCTCGCCAAAACCCGGGGCGTTATGCACTAATCCCGTGCCATCTTCATTGGAAACATATGCAGCTAAAATAATAGGCGAAATTCTGTCATATAGAGGATGACGATATTGAATATTTTCTAATTTAGTTCCAGGAATTTCATCTAAAATTTTATAATTTTTTCAGTCTAAAATTTTTGCAATTTCTACCACTCTTTGCTGCGAAACAACAAAAACATTTTGTTCTACTTGAACTCGTACATAATTAAATTTAGGGTTAACTGCAATGGCCAAATTACACGGAATGGTCCATGGTGTCGTAGTTCAAATAACGATTTGATCGTTTTCATGAAGTATGTTTTTACCATCACTAACACTAAAAGCAACATAAATGCTTGGGGACTTAATATCACGATATTCTACTTCTGCATCTGCCAGAGCAGATTTGCTAGACCATGATCAATAGACTGGTTTTAAGTCTTGATAAATAAGGTGTTGTTTAAATGCTTCTAATAATAATTGTAATTGGCGATTTTCATAATCATTATCATAAGTTACATAAGTATTTTTAAAATCTGTTGCAAGTCCTAGTTTGGCAAACTGCTGTTTTTGTAAGTTAATATATTTATCAGCAAAACGTTGACAATTGTTACGTTTCTGTGCAACACTTAGTTTTGGATCTTTGTTTTCACCAGTTAATAGTAATGCATGCTCAATTGGTAAACCGTGCGTATCCCATCCAGGAATATATTCGGAATAATAACCTTGCATATTACGATAACGTACAATAACATCCTTAATTATTTTATTTAAAGCATGACCAACATGAATATTGCCATTAGCATATGGTGGACCATCATGTAATATTCATTGTTTGCCAGCTTTATTTTGTTCTAATATTTTTTGATAAATATTTTGCTCTAATCATCATTGTTGAACTAAAGGTTCTTTTTTGGAAAGATTTCCTTTCATCTCAAAATCTGTTTTTAAGATATTTAAAGTATTTTTATAATCCATACATTCTTCTACTACAAAATAAATTTACTTAAGAATTTTCACAGCAGTTTCCAAAGCTAATGTAATCATATCTTTAAAAGATGTCTGACGTTGAATTGGTGTCATTGATTGTTTATTAACAAACGAATCGCTTACAGTTAATAAACAAAGCGCTTGTTTCTTTAACTTAATAGCATTAGCATAAAGCGCAAAAGCTTCCATTTCCACAGCAATAAGATTAGCTGACAAATGCATACGCTTTTGTCATGGTGTCGCTGAATAAAATACATCTTCGCACAACACTTTACCTACATGCGGTTTTATTTTCATTTGTTGAGTTGTTGCTAAACATACATTTAATATTCTATTAGAAGCCTTTAAAATTTTACTGCTAGGCACTTTAACACCCACATCTTTGGCATAGATAGATTCACTAAAAGCTTCTTTGGCAATAATCACATCGCCTAATTTTATGGTTTTAGCAAAAGCTCCGGCTGAACCAACACGGATGATAGTATTAACATTATAAAATTTGAATAGCTCATAAGAATATATGCCAATAGACGGCATGCCCATACCGTGCGCCATAACAGTAATTTTTTTGTTCTTATACGTTCCCGTATAAGCAAACATACCTCTAACGTCATTTACTAACTTAGCAGATTTAAGAAAATTTTCAGCAATCCATTTAGCCCGCAATGGGTCTCCAGGCATTAAGACAACTTTAGCAATGTCATTTAATTTAGCTTTATTATGTGGTGTCATATTTTACCCCTTTGTTATTTTACTTTGTTTTTGTCATTGCCTAAAGTTTTGTTTTATATCGCTGATGTCTGAAAGTAATTTATTGATTTTATTTTTATTTTTTGTATTATCTTGTTTTTTTAATTGTCACATTTCTAAGGTTTTAGATTTCATAATTAATTCATACTTTTGAGCCTTAATATCATTGACTATTTTTAATCGTTCTTCATATTTATCTGATAATAATTTTTTTTCAAAATTTAAATAAATTGGTTTCTCAATTAAACGTTGCAAATAAGCATAAGCCTTTTTGTAATTATTCGCAATAGCGTTATCTCCTTTAGATTGCTCAACAAGAAATTCTCCTAATTTTTTCTCATCTGGTTTGTCACCTTTGATGCTCATATAATCAATGCTTTTAAAAATATATTCTTGCTCAATAAATTCATAATCAGTTTGTCTAATATTAAGATCTTTTAAAAAATTAAACGATTTATCGGAATTATTCATAATTGCTAAAATTAATTTGTCATATCCCTGCGATAGTCTTTTTTTTAATGCTAATTGTTCTTCGACTAATGCATCATAAAATTTACCAGAGACTATATTGTTGTTTTCTTTTTCTTTAATAATCTCTTCTGTTTCTATAAAAGTTTTGGGTAATCCTACATCGTTATCTGGTTTAGTAGGCATATATTTAGAGTAAATTTTTTGATTTTGTGATAATTGATTAATTTGGGTAAAATCATATTCAAACTTAGATTTTAAGTCTTCAAAAGCTAAACCTGATTTTTCCGATAATAGTTTCAAATGCTTTTGACGTAATAATAAAGAATTAGAACCGAAGTTAATCATTTGACTAATTATTTTATTAACTGATTTTTGGATTTCGTCTAACGGTTTCTTAGAAGCAAATTCCGTATTAATCATAAAAGTAGCGAAATCAATTCTTTCATCTAAAATATTTTGAATAGCTTCTTTACCGTTTCGTTGACTTAATTCATCAACATCTTTGATATTTTTGTCATATGGAGCAACAACATAAACATTAAAATCATTTTCCATAAGTTTTTGACCATTTGCTATGGTTGCCATAACTCCTGCGGCATCATTATCAAATGACAGAATAACTACATTAAGTTTGTTGAAAAAATGTAAAGCTGTTAAATGTTCATCGGTTAGTGCTATTCCCATAGTTGCTACAACGTTTTTATGTCCCGCCCTAACGTAAGTAATGGCGTCCATAAAACCTTCAACAATAATAATTTTGTCATCAACAAATTGTTTTGCTTTGTAATAGTTGAATAATATGTTACTTTTTGAAAATAATTTAGTTTCGCCAGTATTTAAATATTTGGGCTCAACATTTTTCAATACTCGACCACTAAATCCCGCTAAATATCCGTTATTATCATGAATTGGAATCATTATTCGATCAGTAAAAAAATCAAATATTGTTCCATTTTGATTAATGTTAATCAAGCCAACGTCTAGTAATTCTTTATCGCTTCAAATTAATTCTTTACTACGTGTGTTTCCAAAGATTCCATTAGCATTTGTAGCCATCCGATAAATTAAATCATTTTGACGAGGTGCATAACCAAAACCAAATTCTTTAATAATGGCGTTATCTAAGCCACGCTGATGGAGATACATTAATTTGTCTTTGTTTTCAGGATTACGCAAGAATCCTTCATACCATAAGCCAACCTGTTTATTTAAATCTAGTAAGCGCCTAACTTTTGGATCTAAGTAAGTGTCGCTAGAAACAAAAGTTAATTTAGCATCATCGTAACCAATTAATTTGGCTACAACTCTAACAGCTTCCATAAAAGGAATTTTTTGATATTGTTGCACAAAACCAAAAACATTACCTTTGGCATTACATACAAAACATTTGAATATTCTTTTTTTTGGTGAAACAACTAAAGAAGGATTTTTATCTGGATGAAAAGGACATAAACCGATGTAATTATTCCCACGACGATTCAATTTAATAAAATTAGAAATAACAGCGACAATATCAGCTTTATTTTGAATTTCTCGAATAATTTTAAGATTAGGTAGACTAAGCATGACTGTCTAAAAAGCTTTTTAAATCTTTGATAGCGACTCGTTCTTGCTTCATGGAATCACGATAACGAATCGTAACCCTTTGGTCGTTATCAGTTTCAAAGTCGTATGTTACACAAAACGGTGTACCGATTGCATCTTGACGTCGATAGCGTTTCCCAATTGAACCACTCGTATCATAAATAGCTTCAATCCCATTATCAATTAGCACATCAAAAACATTACGCGCATGGGCATTTAATTTGTTAACAAGTGGTAATATTGCAATTTTGTAAGGAGCTAACTTATATGGTAAATGTAAAACTTCACGCGTTTCGTTATTTTCTAATTCTTCAACTACATATTTGTCAACAATAATAGCATATAACAATCTCTCCACACCTACAGAAGGTTCAATTACGTAAGGAATAACTTTTTCTGATGTGGATGGATCTAAATATCAAAGATTCGCTTTAGAGTGCTCTATATGTGATTTTAAATCGTAGTCTGTACGGTTGGCGATCCCCCACAATTCTTTTCAACCATGTGGAAAACTATACTCAATATCAATAGTTTTCTTTGCATAATGTGACAATTCTTTCTTATCATGCTCGCGTAGGCGTATATTTGATTTATTTAATTCTAAAGTTTCATATAAAAATTTTTTAATTTTATCTAATTGATTGGTAAAAATTTCATCAGCTTGTTTGGGATAAACAAAATATTCTAACTCCATTTGTTCAAATTCACGTGTACGAAAAATGAAATTCCCAGGAGTAATTTCATTACGAAATGATTTACCAATTTGTCCAATTGCAAATGGTAGCTTCAATCTCATCGTGCGTTGAACATTAGCAAAATTAACAAAAATACCCTGAGCAGTTTCTGGTCGTAAATAATTTATTTGAGTGTTATCGTCTACAATTCCTTGATTTACTTTAAACATCAAATTAAAGTGACGAATCGGTGTTCAACTCATTTTGCCACAAACCGGGCATTTTATTTGGTTCTTAGCAATTATTCCTTCCAAAATTTTAAAATCTGTTTGTTCGGTAATTTGAACATCACTTAAATTTTCTTCAATTAATTTATCTGCTCGAAAACGATTGTGACAATTTTTGCACTCTATGAGCGGATCACTAAAGCTACCGATATGACCACTAGCTTTTCAAATATTAGGATTTACAATTATTGAAGAATCTATTCCGACAGCTTGCGAATCTTTAATGATAAAAGTCCTTCATCATAGATCTTTAATATTTTTTTTTAGCAAAATGCCTAATGGTCCATAATCCCATGCGTTTGCTAACCCACCATAAATCTCTGAACTAGGAAAAATAAAACCATAAGTTTTAAGAAAATTAACAATTTTCTCTTGAGCCATGTGGTTATTTTTTACCGATTTCATGTCCTCATTATAATAATTATTAATATTTAATTAATGTCTTAATTTTGATTCCTAACATATCTTCTATATAAATTTTCAATATTTTAATTAAAAAATCAATTTCATGAAAATATTGAGTTAATTGACTATATTGATCATTAAATAAATAATGAATGGCTTTAGAAATAGGCAACTCGTAATATTTATCTCTTTTAGAATTAAAGCATAAATTACACAACATACCGTGTTCTTTAAACGAAATTGTTTTAAGCTTATTATTACCACACTTAATACATTTATTAACTTCCAAATGTCCACCAGACAGCGCAAAAAATTTGCGCATGATTATTAAAACCATGATTTTATCATTGTATGTCTGGTCTAAAATCATTTGTAAACTTTCTTTATAGAATGAAAAAATATTTTGATTTTGAACGTTGATCAACACGATACACTCATTAAGTAAATTAAAAGCTTCATTATTTTCATAATTTCAATCTGCCGCCTTAATAGCTACTACTTTTTTTAATTTACTTAACTTATCTTCTCTTGTGCTTTGAAAAATTTGTAATTCAACATAACTACCGATAAATAAGTTACGAGCATTTTTAGAAATCAGTCTTCGACTGCCTCTAGACATACAAGGTATCTTTTGACCTGCGGAAATTAAAAAAGTTACAATTTCGTCAAAAATTTGAAAAGGTATTCTGTTAATTACATAACCCTGATAAATTGTTTCTGCCATAACTATTTATTACTATAGCCGATGTCTTTTAAAAATTTTTCATTATTTCTTCAATCTTTTTCAACTTTGACAAATAATTTTAAATTTATTTTAGAACTATAAATATTCATTAGATCTTTACGAGCCATGATACCAATCTTTTTAATCATTGAACCGTTCTTACCAATTAAAATCGGTTTTTGTGATTCTTTTTCAACGACGATGGTTGCTTGAACATTTAGAGTATTGGTAAATTCGTCATAATTATTAAGTTCGATTACCACGGTTGAAGCATAAGGTAATTCCTGCCTAGTATTAAAAATAACTTGCTGACGAATAATTTCACTAATAGTTTTATTATCATTTTCTTCAACCATCAATGTTTGCTCTTCAATTGGCAAATGTAAAGAAATAGTCTTAATTAACTGATCCAAGCTTAAGTTTTTCTTGCTTGAAATAGCAATTGTATCCAATGGATTAATCATTTTTGCCAACTGTTGAGTATATTCATTAATTTTTTTGGGGCTAGAAATATCTTTTTTTGTTAATACTAGGATGACATTGGTGAGATTAAACTTATTAATGGTCTCTATAACTTTTCTATCCTCATCGTCAATTAGCCTAGTTAAATCTATTAACAACAATATGACATCAGCAACTTTATAACTATTTTTAATTTCGGAATTAAGAAATAAATCTAATTTAAATTTTGGTTCGTGTCAGCCGGGAGTATCAATGAAAGCAATCTTACAATCTGCTGTTTGATAGATTGCACGAATTTGGTTACGCGTAGTTTGTGGTTTAGGTGAAGTAATGGCGACATGATATTTTAAAAATGCATTAATTAATGTTGATTTCCCAACATTAGGTTTTCCAGTAATTGAAACATATCCATTACGCATATCAATTAAAATATTGCAATAATTTTTGGAATAAAAATAATTAATCCAACAACTATCGAAGTAATAGTTAATACTAAGGTGGCAGCTGCTGAAATATCCTTAATCTTCTTAGCGTTATAGTTATATTTGAAAGCAACAATATCTACTAAATTTTCAATAGCTGTATTTAATAATTCCATGCCGATGACGACACCAATGACCAAAACAATTACAGCCCAATCTAGCGGTTGCATTTGTTTATGTAATAAAGCAGCAACTACTAAAACAATCAAACCTATTATTAGATGAACTACTAACGACATTTCTTCTTTAATTGAAGTAAATAAGCCCCTAAAGGCATAACCGAACTTCTTTAATCAAGTTCATTTTGTTTTCTTTTTTTCCATAGTTTCATTATCCCACTAGTTTTAATTGTTTAATTATCTTATTTTGTAAATCAAACATTCTTTTTTTTGCATTTTTATTATGATGATCATAACCTAGTAAATGTAATACACCATGAATAAACAATAAAGTTAATTCATATTCATTTGATACGTTTGCTTGTCGTTGTGCTTGTTGATAATTAATAAAAATTTCACCAAGTAATGGCGTCTTAATTTTATTATTTTCATGCATTGCAAAACTTAAAACGTCAGTAGTTTTGTTTTGATGTCGATACTTAAAATTAATTTTTTTAATTGCTTTATCATTGGTGATATTAACATCATAAAAATAATTATTAGGTTGCAATTTTTTTAGACAAATATTAGCCCGCTTGAATATTTTTCTTTGTTTTATGTTAATAAAATTGAATGGATCAGATATAGTAAATTTCATTGGGATAAATTATATCTATAGTTTCTAGTTATTAATTGGGATTTACTTTGAATCTTGGATTAAAAATTAATTGAATGACAAAAATAATTTCTATATTGTTTGTAATTTGTTGTATAAGTATTACATTAATTTTAACATGATCAACACAAGAGAGAGAGAGAGAGAGAGAGAGCAACTTAGTTGCTCTTGACGCTTTAGTTTTTCTTAAAAGCAAGAATTTAGCATTCGCTAGTTCTTGCTTTTTTCGTGTCTAGTTGATCATTTTCACAAAGGAGAAAAAAATGAAAACTAAAAATCAAACGGAGTCGCTAAAATTTCGTAGGGAAGATGGTGAATTTTCTAATGCGCATAATAATGCGCTAACGTCTAAACAACATCGCATATGAAAAAGACGTAATAAAGTTAAAATAGCACTAGTAGCATGCGCACTAGCTGTCGGTATTGGCGGCGGTATAGGAGCGGGATATGCTATTTTTAATTCATCAACGCCAACAAAAGAAAAGAAATTAGGTATTTATTTTGCTAAAGAGATGGAGAATAAAAAAATATGTTAAAAATTAGTAAATTACTTTTACCGATTGTTGGTAGCATTGCATTACCTGCTGTTGTAACGATACCATCTTTATCATTAACACTTAATACAACTAATAGTAATGTTATGCCTATACCGATAACCAACGATATACCAAATAATACAAATCTTGGTCAATTTCAGACAACACCTAGCGAAAATGAATTAATTGCTCGAATACGAGTTAATTGCACTAATGCTTATTACAATCAAATTCAATGTTCTAA
>JAIRKU010000003.1 GCA_031259945.1 Mycoplasmataceae bacterium | reverse complement strand
ATTTAACTGATAAAGAAATTCAAGACATTGAAGACTGACATAACGATTATCCGAGAAAACAATTTGGATTTAAAACGGCTAGAGAAATATATAATGCTCACGTGCAGAAATTCTCACAACAGTCTAAAGAACAGGTGCGAACTTTCTAATTACAAATTGCTGTTAAAGTGTATTTTCATTAAATTTATGTTCATTACTCACTATAATAACTAAGAAAAATATATTGATAACGTAAGGAAATTTTTGAATATGAAAAAAGAAATAAAAAAATCATTAAAGGGAACACTAACAGAGAAAAATTTATGAGATGCTTTTGCTGGTGAATCCCAAGCTAGGATGAAATATGGCTATTATGCATCACAAGCCAAAAAAGATGGATATGTACAAATCCAAAAAATATTTGAAGAAACTGCTGGGAATGAAAAAGAACATGCAGAATTATGATTCAAAGCTTTGCATGGCGGCATGCCCACAACTGCAGTTAATTTATTAGATGCCGCTAGCGGCGAACATTATGAATGGTCTTCTATGTACAAAAAAATGGCGCAAGTAGCGCGAGAAGAAGGCTTTGAAGATATTGCTACTCGAATGGAAGGTGTCGCTAAAATTGAGGCGATTCATGAGCAACGTTATCGAGATTTATTAAAAGACATCAAAAATAATAGAATATTTAAACGTTCCAATTCTATTACATGACAATGCCAAAACTGCGGTCATCATCATGTAGGTAAAGCTGCTCCTATGGTTTGCCCAGTATGTGCTCACCCACAAGCTTATTTCCAAGAATTACCTAAGAAAAATTATTAATTCTTTTTTTATTTAAACATTTTGTGTAAATCTTTTAATACTTTATAAACAAAATTTATCGATTTTATCGAACCCTTTCACTTTGGCTGTGTGGTGAAGTTATGTTAACGCCGTAAGAAATGCCAGACTTGAAACTAGGCACATGATTCAATAAATTTTTAGGTTCTACTCCACCGTTTACAAATGTAAGAACAAGGTTTTTATTAAAATATCTTTGAAATCTTTTGGCAAATGATGAAATTTTTAAATTTTCATTTCATCCTGGTCTGCCAAATCAACTATATTTAGCACCTAATTTATTCAATCGTTGAAAAAACAATTTATCAAATTGGATTTTTCTTTTAATGTTTAAATCTCTTATATATACCGATGCACAAATGTTTATTGGTGATATGAATATTACCGAGATTACTAGAAGATTGGACTTTTTTGATATTGCTTGTTCAAACATTTAACACCATTAAAAATATTAGCAAAAAAACTAATGATTTGGTTTGACTGCTGATGTTGTACAATCAATTTTGATTTCTTCTGTGAACGAATTGAAAATTTCATATTTCGTTCAATGGGAAATTTATGAATTAACTTTTTTTATTAGATATAAATTATTTCTTCAATTTCTTTTTTGCTTGCATCAGTAACGAAAGTTACGCTAGCAGATTGAGGAATACTATTTAGAACAGTTCCTCCATAACAATCTACAAACGATAATTTATATTTTTTTTGAATAGAATTAATAATATCAAAAATAGTCTTGATAGCATTCAGTCGATTTTTATGAATATCAACACCAGAATGACCACCAATTAAGTTTGTAATATTTAATAGAAATTGATTGTGGAAACTATTGACTGTAAATTTTAATTTACGTTCGCTATTTATAGTTGAATTACCAACGCATGCGAAAACAATTTCTTTATCGTTTTCACCATATAAATTTAATAGATATTCACCTTTTATTAGTTTAGGATTTATTTTTTAGCGCCGATCATTCCAACTTCTTCATTAGATGTAATTAATGTCTCCAATGGCCCGTGTATTATGTTTGGGTTTGCAAAAATAGATAAAATTAAACCCACACCAATACCATTATCAGCCCCTAAAGTTCTTCCATTTACTTTAATATTAACGTTGTATGAATATAGTTTATAAAAATTATTTTTTAATGCTATTTAAATATTCATTCATTTTTGATTCAAGTGGATTGTTAATATTTACTTTGTAATATTTTTTATTAATTAACTCGTTTGGTAAATATTGTTGCTTAACATAAGCGTTTTTAAAATCGTGGGGGTATTTATAACCAGTTCTGCCTAATTTGCTAGCTGAGTTATATGATTGATCTTTAATATGTTTAGGAATAGAATAAGTTTTCCCATTTTTTACATCTTCTAATGCATCCATTATGGCTAAATACGCAGAATTTGACTTGGGAGATAAACACATTTCAATTACAATTGCTGCAAATATTTGCTTGCATTCTGGAAAACCCACTTCTTTTGCAGCATTACATGCAGCGATAACGCGACTACATAATTGTGGATTAGCTAAACCAATGTCTTCATATGCCATAGCAATTAATCTACGGCATAGTGATTCTATATCTCCTACAACTAATAATCTTGCTAAATAATAAATAGCAGCATTCGGATCACTTCCTAGTAATGATTTATGCATTGCTGATTTAATGTCATGGTATTCATCACCATAATCGGCAGATAATACATAAGATTGTTGCATTACATCTTTTATTGTATTTTTATCAATTACTTCATTAGCATACAATGCATTTAACATGTCAATAATGTTAAGTGCTGACCGTAAATCTCCGTTAGTTTGCTCAGCAATCATTTGCAATATTTCATCATTAAATTCGGTGTTAAGTTTGATTGTGGACAAACCTTTTTTTAAACCTTCAAAAACATCGTTCTTAGATAATGAGACTAATTCAAAAATTTGACATCGGCTACGAATAGCGGGGTTAATGGTAAAATAAGGGTTTTCAGTAGTAGTAGCAAAAATATGTATAGTACCATTTTCTAAGAAAGGTAATAGTATGTCTTGTTTGTCACGATTTAAGCGATGTACTTCTTCCAAAATAATAACATATCCCTTATCAGAACGTTTAGCTAGATCTATGATATTCATCAGTTGTTCTTTTTTATCAACCACAGCATTGTAAATTATGCGCGGAATATTTAGATCATTAGCTAGGGCTAAAGCAATAGACGTTTTACCGATGCCGGGGACTCCATAAAAAATTAGCGAATACAAACTTTGAGTCTTGACCATACGATTTATAACGGAATTTTGACTAAATAAATGGGATTGTCCGATGATTTGACTAATAGTTTTTGGTCTTAAAATTAAAGCTAAAGGTTGCTTCATTATTCTCTACCTTTGTACATTTCACAATTAACTTTAACACCTTGATTAATCAAGTATGCTTTACCTCATTTGTACATTTCAAACATAACATTACTTATGCTTTTGCCAACATTTGTAAGGCTATATTCTACTTTCGGTGGAACGATTGGATACACTTTTCTAGATATTAATTTATCTTTCTCAAGTTCTCTTAGTTGTTGAGTGAGCATTTTAGCAGTAGCATTACTAATGTATTTTTTTAATTCACCATATCTTGTTGGTCCTTTGGTTAAATATCAAAGAATAATTGGCTTGTATTTACCACCAATTAAATTAATCGTAGCTGTCACCGGGCAATTTTTATCATGTTGTTTATGTATCATAGTATCCTTTTAGGTATTATAGTACAATAATGTACATACTTGACATTTAGGAACGGTGTGATAGTATATCTTTGTAGATACAAAATTAAGGAGATATAAAAATATGCTAAAAGAAAAAGAAATGTGCCCTTGTGGATGTGGTGAAACAATTGAGAATTGTACATGTTCACAAGAATGTGAGTGTCGTGTTAATGGTCCTTGTAAGAAAAAATAATTTTCTTAATAGTGGCGTTGTTAACGTTCATCATATTTAAACGTTTAAATAGTTGCTTATTATTAGATTCGGTAATTTGAAAATAATCTGTAACTATTTTTCTTTTAGCTTTATTTCAGTCATGTTGCATAAATTCTTGTCAACTAATCGATTCATTGTTCTTGTTAAAAGTAATTACTTTTGCTAGAGCATTAATAATAGATTTATTATTTGCTTCAGCAATTCCTATTTTTTTATTATCAATGATATCTTTCTTTTTTAAAAAAGCTTGTTTGAAGTTAATTAAATTATGTTCTAATTTCCGCCTAATCATTTCGCCTGGTCCATCAGGATCTAAAAATAATATAACACCTCGATTTAAAGATGCCTGTTGAATTAATGAAAGTGTTTTTGTTGATAAACGGCTACCATTAGTTTCAATTGTGTCTACATTAAATAACGATTTTAATTTAGCCGTATCGGTTTTACCTTCAACTACCACAATTTCCTTAATGAATGATTTCATTATTTCATTATATGACGAGGCGCGTAGTGTTCGTAAACTGTAGAAACAGAACCGTTTTCACTGTAATAAACTTTAATTATTTCTGATAAATATTTACCTAAATCGCAAACATGTAAATTTGGTATTTTGCGTGCATAGACTGATTCAATTGAATTTGTTAGATAAATATCAGAAATGATGCCGTTTTTGACAGCCTTGGAAAGTCTTTCAGTTGCTGGATCACTTAAAATACCGTGGGTGGCAGCAATTGTAATGCTTTTTGCGCCATGATCTTTAAGCACTTTACAAGCAGCTACCATTGTGCCCGCTGTATCAATCATATCGTCACTAATTAAACAATTTTTATTTTTAATATCACCCAAAATATTAGATATTTCCGCATGATTTGGAGTAGGGCGTCTTTTATCTAAGATGGCTAAAGGAAGATTCAAAATAGCAGATATTTGTCTAGCTCTTTTAACGCCACCATAATCTGGTGATACTACTACAAGATTAGAACAATGAATTTTATTAATTGCTTCACGCACTGTAATAAAAGAAGCTTTTAAAGCATCAGCGGGGATATCAAAGAAACCTTGAGTTTGTTCGCTATGAATATCAATGATAGCTATTCTAGAGGCTCCGGCTCTTTCAAGTAAAGTAGCTACCAATTTACTTGTTATTGGTTCCCTACCTAATGTTTTGCGATCTTGTCTAGCATATGCGTAGTATGGAATAACGACATTAATTATTTTCGCTGAAGCCCTTTTTAGAGCGTCTATTGTAATTAATAGCTCCATTAGATTTTCATTAACTGGTTTAGAAATAGATTGAATGACGGTAACTACTTTATAACGAACTGATACCTCTGGTTTAACCATGATTTCGCCATCAGCAAAACGCGAAATAGTCATAGGAACTTGTTGCACATTTAAATGCTTGCAAATACTATTAGTAATTTTTTTAGCCCCTGATAAACCTACTATTAAGATATTTTTTTTAGATACATTGTTTGCCATAACTTGACTATGATTATAGTTCAACTAAGATTAAGTCGTTCTCTAATTTCTTTTAATCATTTTTGCTTTGAAATAAGCTATGCTTAACTAAGGAAATAATATAAATACATTTTGTAATGGTTTTAATAAATTAGAACATAATTTATGGTACAAATTAAATGCATCCGTAGCTCAGTTGGATAGAGCACAAGTTTCCTAAACCTGGGGTCAGGAGTTCGAATCTCTTCGGGTGCGCCAAATAACTATAAAAACATAACTTTTATTTTTTAATCACTGATTAGTTTAGTTACCAAATACATCTTGATACTTTTAAAGGAATAAAATTTGGCTCCATTTAGGGAGCGCTCTAAATCATTTTTTGTTTTATTTTATCAATAATCTTTAAAAAATCTGTCGTGGACACTGAAGTAGCACTAGTAATAGCTAATGTGTTTATTCGTTTAAACATTTTTTTATTAATTTGATTTTTTGTCTGGATCAGTTTACAGTTAATCTTTTTTATCTTTGCTAAATTTAATAATTGATTAGCGTTATTGGACGCCTTATCGCCTACAACTAACAAAAAATCAATATTAGTCAAATTTTCAATGTTACTATATCTTTGTCTAGTAGACAAACATGTTGTATTTATAATTTTTGTTTTATAGTTCTTTTGATGTATTAATTTGATAATTTTTTTAACTAAATAAGTTGGCGCAGTTGTTTGATTAATGAAAGCATATTTGGCTTGTTTGTTAATTTTAGAAATATCATTTGTCGATTCAATTACATGAATATTTTTGGAAAGTGATTTTATTGCTTTAGTTTCGGGATGTTTTTTCTTCCCATAATATAAAATTTTATATTTTTTCTTTAATAACTTCTGCGCAATAGCAAGATTATTATTCACATATTGACAAGTTAAATCATAAACATTAGTAAAGCGCTGACAAGCGTATTTTAGAGCGTCAATTGGTGTACCATGCGCCGAAAAAACGATTACTGCATTATGATCTTTAATTTCTTTTAATGAACTAATTCTTGAATGATTATTATCATTTAAAACAATAACATGTTTATTTCTAATCTTCTGCATGATTTGAGTATTGTGGACCAACCAGCCTATTAAATAAATTTTTTGTTTTTGATGTTTTTTACATATTGAATTAATTTTTTTGATGGCTTGTCGTACCCCATAACAACAACCACAAGGCTTTAAGATAACAATTTTTTTCATTATTGTGAAACTATTTCAAAATTCATTAAATTAAAAATTTTAATTAGATATTTTCAAGGAAAATGATTAATCTTTTTGATGGTATTTGCATAACACGATTGATAAGATTGAGCCACATTGGTGTATTCTTGTCACGATAAATCTAACATCTCCTTATATTTTTTTGTTAATTTGGGATTGTAATGGATATTAGAATCAAATACTTCTTGTAAAGCTTCAATCTCAAACTCGATATCATTGAAGTTATTTGAAGATACTTCTTGTTCAATAATATTTTTTGATAATTTTTCAATAATTGTCGGTAATTGTTCGTGGTATTTGATGTATAAAACTGACAATGTATTTTGGCGATAACGAACAATTTTCAATAAGTTAAATTTCAATAAAAGTAAATAATTAATAGCTTCTTGAACTAATTGCTGATAACGCTTTTTTTTAAAAAGCGGATAAATTAACAAATAACTTAACAACAAACGCAACTTGTCACAATAATGTCCAGGAACCTTTAAATGTTTAAACGTTTGTGCCATTTTGATAGCTTGGTATTATATATTAATACCGATTTTTATTATGGTTTTTACGTAACTACCAATTATTGATTTATTAAACATTCAATAATGTTTATGTAGTAGTGTCAAAACTTGGTGGTTGATTACTTTCCTTGTCTATGAAATTGTAATAATCTGTTGTTAAATAATTAACTCTTCAAGAATTATATTTCTGTGCCGCGATTTTTGTATTAATAGTTCAAATACCTATTTTTCACCCTTGTTCATGAGTGTATTAAACCATGTCATTTGTAGCATTTTCATCGCCGACACTAATATCATATTTAATGTTTGAATCATTAGTACCATCTACTAGTTCCTTATAATTCGTATTACTGTTTGGATTAGCGCCTGGATCATTAGCTCTATATCAACATAATTGTTGTAGACGATGTTTGTTATTCATATCTAGAAAATAACGCGCGA
The DNA here is from genome assembly GCA_031259945.1 of Mycoplasmataceae bacterium. Lineage (GTDB taxonomy): Bacteria > Bacillota_I > Bacilli_A > Mycoplasmatales > Mycoplasmoidaceae > Malacoplasma_A. The sequence goes on along the minus strand of JAIRKU010000003.1, from coordinate 29,594 downwards.
GTGTTCTAATATAAGATTCTTGAAAAGAAATAAAGATGTAATTACCATGGTAAATATCTTCGATAATTTCTTTTAGGCTTCTAAGATTATCATAAATCGGATCACTTCAGTCCCTGCTGAAATCATATTGATATTGTTCAAATGGAGTTAATGTTGTATAACGTTCACTAAAATTAGGATAGTTAGTTGAAGGGACTAATCTTCTGGTGGAAACATCACTTCATTTAACATCATTGACATAAGTCTCTTTATCCCTTTTTAATTCAGATGAGTTTGTATCTGCAAAAGGATTGTTATCATAGGCTATTACAAATTTACCTTCTGATGTAAGATAGACATTGCATTCCAGACCTCAAAATTTAGAAACGCGTTCTGCATCTGTAAAGACTTGATGAGAATTTTCAAAATCCATATCCAATTGAGGATTGGTACCGTTTTTCCTTAAAAGCATCACGATGAGTTATGTATATTGGTTTATATTGAATAGAACACTATGTTGAAAAAATGGCAATGATTGGAGCCCCTCCTAACAACATTAGAGAAGATATTAATATTTTCTTTTCATAGACGTTTATTATATGTTTCAGCAAATCTATTTTAGTAATTAACTTTTAATAAATACAATCCACACGCTTTAGTTTTAGAAATAGCACTACCTTTTTTAGGATATTCAAGTAATTTTTTAATATCAAGGAGACTCTTTTTCCCTTCATTTAAATCTAATAAGGCGCCAATAATCATGCGCACCATATTACGTAAAAAACCATCGCCATTGATATTTATGAATAAATGATGATTGATTTGTTTAAATCTAATGTAATTAATTTTACGAATAGTGTCATTTAAATCGGATGTACTAAATGATTTAAAATCATGGCTACCAATTAATAATTTAGATCCTTTCTTTAGTAATGGTAATTTAATTTTATCAGGATAAAATAACTCATAATTATTTTTAAATACATCGTAAGAACCATTATTAATAACATATTGATATGTTTTATTTTGGGCATGAAATCGTGCATGAAACATCCCATCATTTACTTTTGCTTTTACAAAATAAATATCGCTAGGGCTTAAATTACGTAATGCAATTAATAGGGCAGAAACTTTCATTTGTGTTTTTTTAACATTAAAAGAAAATACCTGAGCAATGGCATGAACAAAGGCATCAGTTCGTCCGGAAGCATGAATTGTGATAGGTAAATCAAATATTCTTGATAAAATTTTTTCAATTTCTTCTTGAACAGTGCGAACATTTTTCTGTTTAGCTCAACCGTGAAAGTTACTGCCATCATAACTAACAGTTATGGAATAATTCATAAATTAACGCGCCCCGTACATCAAAACTGCTTCTATTCATCCGAATGGTGCAAATAGCATTTGTTTAACAGTAAAAATTATCATAAACCCAAAAATGATAGTCAAAATACTTGTAATTAACCAATGCTGTCAAGCGATCGGATAATTACGGTAACGAGTTCTAGTATACCGAGGATTGTAAGCTCTCGCTTCCATAGCGTCAGCTAATCCATCTGCCTTATGAAATGCAATAGAGAACATTGGTACAACTAATGAAACCAACGATTTTACTTTGTCTTTAAAATTTCCATTACGAAAATCTACGCCTCGCGATGCTTGTGCACGCATTACTTTTTGTGACTCTTCTAACAAGGAAGGCACAAACCTAAGTGCAATAGAAATAGTCATTGCTCATTCATTAACTGGAATTTTAATAATCCTCAATGGGTTTAGAATATCTTCAATCGCAAAAGACAATTGAACAGAATTAGTAGTAGAGATCACCAAAGTAACTACTAAAATCATTAAATAAATTTTAAATGTAATATGGGCGGCATAAACAATCGTTTCCGAAGAAAGACTATATCAGACACTTTCGTAAGGCATGTACGCGGTGAGCCCGTCATTAATTTTGTATGATAAATAATCGCCACTTTCAGGCTTAATAAATTGAATGGTATATGTATTAGGCATACCCCACACATAACCGTGGGCTCAATTATAAATAACACCATCATGTTCAGTTTTAGATCATCAGTTGTTATTAAATAATAAATGTACTCGATGATCTAAATCAAAAACCATGCCAGGGCTTTTAAAAGCCAATCAGTTAATAACAAACAAAATTAAAAACATGATTAAACATGATTTGATAATAGTCCACATCGTGCGCCCAGGTAATTTAGCAACTATTCAGCCAATAGTTAAAATAATAAAGATAATTGCTTGGCCAAAAAAACCTATAGGCATAAAAATCATTACAATAAAAAAAACTAAAATAATTAATTTTAATGAAGGATTAAATTTATGAATAAAAGAATTACGATCAATATACGTACTAAAACCGTTATTCATTATTTGGCTCCTTCCTTTATGTTTTTAATAGCTATAGCTAGTTCATCAACAGTTCGTGGTTTGATGTTATAAAGTTGTTGAAAACGATTATCTAGGTGAGTTAAATTTTTTATAGTGTCAATAACTTTAGGTAAATCTAAAGTAGTAGTTTGCATTAATGATGAATTTGTAAAAATTTCATATGACGAACCACTTGCCAACAATGCCTTATTATGCAAGACAAGCACTTCATCTGCTAATGCTAATACTTGATCCATAACATGAGTTATCACAATAATAGTTTTCCCTTCCTTGTGATAATTTTTAATAATTTCTAGCATTTCTTTTTCACCAGCCGGATCTAATCCTGCAGTTGGTTCATCAAAAACTAATATTTCTGGTTCAATTGCTAAAATACCTGCAATAGCAACACGCCTTTTTTGTCCACCAGATAAATCAAATGGAGATCTTTGCAAGAAGGAATCATCTAACCCTAACATATTTAAATACTTTTTAGCTTTAACTTTAGCTTCATCTTTTTTTTCACCAAGATTAATAGGACCAAAAATGATGTCTTTTTCGATAGTGTCTTTGAACAATTGATATTCTGGAAATTGGAAAACCATGCCACATGTTTTTCGTAAAATTTTAAAGTTTTTAATTTTACGATCTTTGCCTAAGATAGTTTGATTGCCGACAGTTAAATTACCGTATTTGGATTTTAATAAACCATTGAAATGACTAATCAAAGTAGTTTTACCGCTACCAGAATTACCTACAATAAAATAAATTTTATTTTTTTGAAATTTAAAACTAAAGTCGTTTAAAACAACCAATTCGTTTTCGGTATGTTCATCAAATACAATTTTAAGATTATCCGCTGTGATGGCGTACGGTGAATCAATATTAATTACTTGAGTTTTCATATTTGCTCAATTAAGGAATTCATATGTAGATTAGGTTGGATATCAATACCTAAATTAATTAAAGATTTAGATAGTTGCAAAGAAAAAGGGATATCTAGGGCAATATTTTGCAAAAAACTACGGTCTTCAAAAATAGTTTTAGGATTACCTATTTTTAATAATTTACCTTTATGCATGATTAAAACTCGATCAGCATTAGTAACTTCTTCCATATCATGGGTAATAGAAATAACGGTTTTATTGAATTTATTTTTTAAAACTAACATTAAATTTTTTAATTCACGTTTGGCTTTAGGGTCTAACATAGATGTGGACTCATCAAAGATGATAATTTTAGGATTAATTGCTAGGACGCTAGCAATTGCTACTCTTTGTTTTTGACCACCCGATAAACTTGTAGCATCTTTTTGTAACAAGTTTTCAATATTAACCATTTGGGCTGCAGCCATAATAATACCGTGCATACGATTAGGATCAACTTTACGGTTTTCTAAACCGAAAGCAATATCATCTTCAGCAGTTAAGCCGATAAATTGATTATCAGGATTTTGAAATACAATACCAATGTTGTCTCGTAAATGTTTAATATTGAGTTTATTAACCACTTCTCCAAATAATCGAATTGTACCGCTTCGTGGTTGTAATAACCCTGTCAATACTTTTGATAAAGTTGATTTACCACTGCCATTTTGACCAATGATACATATATATTCATTTTCATAAATATCAAAAGTTATTTGGTCTAAATTAACAACATTGTCTGTATATCCAAAAGTTATTTGATTAAATTCAACTGCCTTATTTTCTTTATTAGACATTTTCATCATTATATTTATTAATAAATTAAAATAGAACTAAAAATTTGTATTAAACATTAATTTTTAGAGGTTAAACTACACTAGAGCCCAAAAAATAGGATTTTATGAGATAATACTATCCGCGAAGGACGGTTGAATATGTTAAAAATTGCTGTGATGGTTGCTAACCAAACTGAAGATATAGAGCTTGTTGTGCCTATAGATATTTGAAGACGTGCTGGTCTAATAGTAAAACTAGTATCAATTGAAAAAAAGAAAAACGTTATTTTAAATCATGGTACAAAAATATCATGTGATGAAGTCTTAAATAAAGAAAACCTAAGCAAATATAATGCTATTTTTTTACCAGGCGGAGCTGGACACCAACGTTTTAATAAAGAATTAGCCCCTAAATTAGTGACTTTTGCACAAAAAGAATATAAAAATCCTAAGATTACTTTTATGGCAATATGTGCTGCACCATTATGTTTCGCTGACTGAAACATCTTAGATAACAATGTAAAAGTAACTTGTTATCCTGATGCAGTTAATGCCAAAATTGAAGATAATTATGTAAAACAAGACATAGTCATCTCTAAGAACTTCATTACAGCTGCAGGTCCAGGGCTTGCTAGCAACTTTGCTTTTAAAGTGGTAGAAGAATTTATTAGTCCAAATAAAGCTAAAGAACTAAAAAAGAGAATGTTGTTTTAAAAGGAGATTTACTATCATGACTTATACTATTCGTTGAAAAGACTGCCAAAAATCTAATGCGGTTACCTCACACTTTGAAAGCAAAATTGCTCGGTTTGAAGATTTTCGTTTTATATTACCTGAAGTAAAAGCAGAAATTGTTTATTATCCAAAGAATCAATCATTTACTACTAGAATCAATTTAAAGGTAGTTAAAAAAGGCACTATTCGTGCTGAAGCAAATGCTCATGATGTGTTAACATCTATCAATGAAGCGGTTGACCGTATTATTGATCAATTGCGTCGTGTAAAAACTCAATACGAAAATTAAATAATTACATTATTTATTAAACTTTTTTTATTTTTTTGCTTTTTTTATGTTAAATTAGTTATTAGCAAGTTGCGTATAAACAGCTTGTGGTTCTAGCGGTGTGAGTAGTACACAGTTAGTAATCCAAAATTATGTAATCTTTTACAGGTTGTAATTGATAAAGTAAATAATAAATTATTAATCGTGCCCGATAGCAACTCTTATAAATGAACTACTCAAATAGGTAATCTAAAAAACGAATATTTATTTGACGAAAAGCTTTTATATAAAGTGCTTTCTTTATGAAACCTAAGCGAAAATTACAAAAAGTAAACATTCAATATTGCTAATCATGGAACAAAAAGCAACGAATTAATTACTCGTTGCTTTTTTTAATTTTTGAATATGGATTGATAGATTTCGTTATAGTGCTGTACAAAATGAAACTTTATCTTATCTGATACTTCTTTCGGTACATCATCCAAATAGCGTTCGTCTTTAGCTGGCATAAAGATTTCATTGATGCCCCCACGGAAGGCAGAAATAACTTTTTCTTTTACTCCTCCAATAATTCCAACGCGACCTCTTAAGGTTATTTCACCAGTCATGGCAATAGTGTTGGCTACTGCACGATTGCTTAAAGCAGAGATAAGCGCAGTAGTTAAAGTAACGCCTGCACTTGGACCATCTTTAGGAATACCACCACTTGGCACATGAATATGAATATCGGTTTTATTAAAATCGATATTTATAATACCGAATTTTTCGGCATTAGCTTTTACATAACCTAAGGCAACTTGGGCGGATTCTTTCATTGTTTCTTTTAAGTTGCCTGTAATGCTAATAACTCCTTTGCCCTTGAAGTAAGTAACTTCAATTGGAAGTAAATCTCCCCCTGCAGCAGTGTAAGCCATACCATTTACTACACCCGGGATTGGTGAAGGCTCACGCACATTGTATTCATAAATTTCTTTTTTGAGGTAATTTACCACAGATTTTTCGTTAATTATTTCAGTTTTAACAACTTTATGTTGTTGACGTACAATAAATTTACGGGCAATTTTTTGTAATAATCTTTCTACTTGACGCACTCCTGCTTCTTGTGTATAACGACGGATGATAAATAGAATAGCTTCATCTTCAAAAGTTAATTCTTTATCGCTTAAAGCTGCCTCTTGACGAATTTTAGGAATTAAATATTTTTTAGCAATTTCTAATTTTTCTCTTTCAGTGTAAGATGTTAATTCAATTATTTCTAGACGATCGTACAACGGTGCTGGAATTTGTTCAGCATAATTAGCAGTAGCTACGAACATCACCTTTGATAGGTCATAGTCTTCTTCAATATAGTTATCGCTAAATTTATTATTTTGTTCAGGGTCTAAAACTTCTAACATAGCACTAGCTGGATCACCGCGCATATCGCTTGTCATTTTATCTAACTCATCTAGCAAGAATAGTGGATTAATTACGCCAGCTTGTTTCATTCCTTTAATAATGCGTCCTGGCATTGAACCGATATAAGTTTTGCGGTGACCACGGATTTCAGCTTCATCACGTACACCGCCTAAAGACATCTTGATAAATTTTTTATCAAGCGCTTCAGCAATGCTACGTGCTAATGTTGATTTACCCACGCCTGGCGGGCCTACTAAACATATGATTGGCGCTTTAGATTCTGGGCTACGGGCACGAACGGCAAGATATTCAATAATACGTTCCTTAACTTTCTCTAAACCATAATGTGATTTATTTAAAACTTCTTCAACATGGTTAATATCATTATTGTCTGTTGTTTTTTGTCACCAAGGTAAATCTAGTAATCATTCAATATAAGCTCTTGTAATTGAATTTTCTTGGGGATTAGAAGATTCCATTCGGTTAATTTCAGCAATAACACGTTTTTTGATATGCTCAGGATATGGGTTTTCTTCCACACGTTTTTTAAAAGCATTAACATCATTTTCACGTGAATTTATTTCTCCAAGTTCTTCTTTAACAACACGCATCTTTTCACGTAAATAAAATTCTTTTTGTTGTTTAGACAAAGTAGCATTTACTTTACGTTGTATTTCACTATCGATGGCTTTAGCATCTTCTTCTTTGGCAGTTAAACGAATGATTCCATCAATTCGTTTAACGACATCTAGCTCAGTTAATAAATTTTGTTTAGCAGTTTGATCAACTGGTAAAACTGCCGCCATTTGATCGGCGATTTTACTAGCAGAAATAGTACCTAAAAATAAAGATTTTAATTGTTTAATCTCTTTAGCAGGTAAATTACCGATAGTTTTTTCTACCATTTCATAGAGTAAACGAATTTTATCGTTAATCTCTTTACCACTACTATTGGTTTCTTTTAGTGGTTCATATTCTGCAGTCAAAATGTTATTTTCATCATGAATGGAATTAATTTTGATTCGTTTAATACCTTTAATAGTAATTTTGTATGATCCGTCTGGGTTTTTTTCAAAGAAAGTAATGGAACACATTGTTCCAGTTGTGTATATGTCATTAAGCTTAGGCTCTTCAGTTTGAGGGTCTTTCTGACATGCAATAATAATTTTACGGTCAGTCTCTTCAGCTAATTTTACAGAATTAATAGACTTGATTCGACCAATTTCAATGTTTATGCTAGTCCCCGGGAAAACAACAACACTGCGAGTTAGTAATATAGGTTTATTCATTATTTTAGCCTCCTAAATAATTAATCATAAACTAATTTATTCCGAACCATTATAGCATATTATTAGCACTTGTCAATTAAGAGTGCTAAACATCCATATGAAAGTTTAAATAGCATTTAGCAATTTGTAATTAGAAAGTTCGCACGATAACATATAATTAGTAACGAAATAAAAATAAGGAAATACAAATGAAAAAGAAAATGAGTAAGTCTAGCTGTTCATGCGGCTGTCGTGCTAAAAGCAAAAAGAGTAAATAACTATTTACTCTTTTTATTTTGTTTAATAAACTCAATTATTTCAGTTACAGGTTTAAAACCTACAAAGTGGTTGAGCGGTTTTCCATCTTTAAATAAATAAATAGTAGGAATGCTTTGAATAAAAAACATTTGAGCGATATCACTAAATTGATCAATATCAACTTTTAAAAAATTAATGTCTTTAAATTGTGTCGATATTTGTTCTACTATAGGTGCTAACATCTTACATGGGCCACATCAAGTTGTATAAAAATCAACAAAAGTATAACCGTTGTTAATGATGGTAATAAATTCTTCTTTATTGTTAATAGTTTTAATGGACATTAATTTTTCTTAGCTTTCTTTTTAGTAGCTTTCTTCTTAGGCGAAGATGAATTATTTTTAAACTCAATGATTTTTCCGTCTTTACCAACTTTACGAATGTAGTGACATTTAGGGAATCCAGAGCAACCTACAAACGGTTGGCCTCGTTTATTAGTTCTTTCAACTAAATTTTTTCCACATAAAGGACACTTATCTTCTAGCGCTACCCGTTTAGGTGCATTAGGAAATTCGGCATACTTACAAGCAGGAAAAGCTGAACAACCAATAAATTGAATACCAGTTCGTTTAGAAGTTCGATAAATTAATGGTTTACCGCAAATAGGGCATGGACGTCCGACTTCTTCAGGTTCAACTTTTTTCATTTCAGTTTGAGCGGTAGTTAATTCTTGATCAAATTTTGGTTTGAAATCATTTAGAATTCATTCCTTTCATTTTTCATCACGATTAGCTATTTCATCCAAATGCTCTTCCATTTTTTTGGTAAATTCTTGGTCGACAATTTCAGGAAAGTATTGACTCAGTCCTTCAATGATGGTATTGCCTATTGGTAACATAGTATAGGCACGATTATCTAATTTCGCATATCCTCGTTCTACAGCCATATTAGCCATCGAACGATAAGTTGAAGGACGGCCTATTCCCGCTTCGTCAAGAGTTTTAATTAAAGAAGCTTGATTAAATCTAGGTGGAGGCATAGTAGTATGTTCTTTTACTTCAATCGATTGCGCTTTTTGAATTTGACCAATTCTTAATTTATTTAATTGAATGTCATATTCAGTTTCATTAGTTTCATAATGCTGATAAATTTTACGGTATCCATCAAAGAGTAAACGACGGTTATATGTATAAAATTTACAACCATTATTTTCTAAACGTACAATTGTTGTTTCATAACGTGCTGGAGTCATAAAAGCAGCAATCGTCCTAATTCAAATCAATTTATAAAGAGTGTATTCGTCTCGACTAATAATATTTTTTAGTGATGCTGGTGTGGTGAATGGATCAATTACACGAATGGCTTCATGAGCATCTTGAACATTGTCATTATTTTTTTTCTTATCACTACCAAAATGACGCATTTGATAATATTTTTCTCCATATTTTTTAAAGATAAAATCTTTAACCACATCACTAAAAGTTGTAGAAATACGAACACTGTCAGTACGAGGATATGAAATTAATGCTGAGTGTTCGCCTTTGATTTTAATACCTTCGTATAGATGTTGTGCTACGACTGTAACTTTACCGACATTCCAACCCAGTTTATTAATGGCATCTTGTTGTAACGTAGATGTTTTATATGGATCTCTTGGATTACTATTTTTTTCAGTTGGATCATCAATAGCATAAATTTTAAATTGCTTTTCTAAGGTTTGGTTAATCAATTTAGCACTAGGTTCATCGGCAAAATCGATTCCACTACCCTCTTCGTTTTCAGGTTTAGTTAAATTAACTTTTTTACGTAAGGCGGCAGATAGATCACGAAGAATTAATTTTGCATTATTTTCTAGAACAACATCTACTGTCCATCATTTGGTGTGCTTAAAACGTTCGATTTCTTTTTCGCGATCATAAATAAATTTAAGTGCAACTGTTTGTACTCTGCCAGCCGATGTCCCTCTTAACTTTTCACGGACTAGTTTTGATAATCGATATCCCACCAAACGGTCTAATATACGCCTAGCAAATTGTGATTGTACTCAACGAATATCAATATGTCTTGGTGCTTCCAATGCTTTTAAGATAGCTGTTTTAGTAATTTCATTAAAAGTAATTCGATAACATTTAGCCTTATCCTTATCACTTAAAATTTCATAAACGTGTCAAGCAATCGCCTCGCCTTCACGATCAGGGTCGGTGGCTAGATAAATCTTATCTGCTTTACTAGCAGCAGTTTTAATTTCGTTAATGATTTCTTGCTTAGTTTTGCTATTACGCATTGCACTTTTTTTTTTTGAAGAAATCACTCATTTTGGTTCTAAAGTTTTTTCGTCAAAACCCATGCCTCTAGTAGAAAGATCACGAATATGACCGATGGTAGCCATGATTTTAAAATCTTCGCTTTTTAAATATTTTCCAATAGTTTCAACTTTATTTGGAGACTCAATGATTAATAAATTTTTACTCATATTTTTCTTACATTATAACAATTCGTAGTAAATAACTTAAATTTCACCTCATAATCTTAGATAAAAACTATTCAATTTTTTACTATTTATTTTGTTTTTACAATTGCAATACCATCATCAACATCATAAATTTTTACATCAAAAGTTTTGTGAGATATTAATCATTGATGAAATTGTTTTATTTTCTTTACTAGACTTGCCTGGTTTTTAGTAAGCGACGTTTTTTGTGTAAATTTTTTTAAATAAATATTATCAATAATAATTAATCCGTTCTTACTTAAATATTTTACATATTTTTCTACTAACTGTTCTTGATGAGATTTAGGGCCATCAATAAAGATTAAATCAAATTGTTGCTGTGGTTCGTATACAAAGGCATCAGTATTGATACATTGAATTAAAGTGTTTTTTAAAAATTCTTTTGCAATCAAATAGTTATCTGTGTTTTTTTCTATAGTAACAATCTTGTTCACCGTAGAACAGCAAGACATGCCCAAAGCACTATATCCATATCCTGTACCGATTTCTAAAATTGATTTAATGTTATTATTTTTAATTAAATCTATAAGTAATGCTAAAGTTTGTTTACGAACATAAGGTATGCCATCGGCAATACTTTTAGTTTCAATTTGTTCTAAATTAATCATCTTATGACTTGTTAATGTATTCTTCAAGAATTATTACTGCACTAATTTTATCTTTATGTTTTTTAATCTGACTACTTTTAAGTCCAACATCAAATTTGAGACGCGCCGTTGCTGCTATTGTTGTATAACGCTCGTCTTGAAGTACGATTGGAATAGTTATATCGTTTTGTAATAATTTTTGAAAGTGTTCTACCAAATAAGTACGTTCGTTCTTTGTGTTGTTGACATTCAAAGGATATCCTAAAACAATAGTTTCAACATCGTTTTGATAACGTTGCAAAAGGTTTCTCACTTTTGCTACACAGCTATTAAGATCGTTATCCCTATAAGTAAAATTTTCTAAGCCAGTTGCTAACATCTTTAATGAGTCAGTTATAGCTATACCCATAGTTTTTGTTCCGAGATCAATTCCTATTAAACGCATTGTATAATTATAAAACTTATGAAATATCGTATTGAAAAAGATAGTATTGGTGAAATCAAAGTTGATAACCAAAAATATTGAGGAGCACAAACTCAAAGAAGCTTAGAGAACTTTATTATCGGCAATGAAACAATGCCGATAATATTAATTCATGCAATTGCTTCCATTAAGATCGCTGCAGCTAAAACTAATTTGTTACTTAAGAAAATTGAAGAGCAAAAAGCTAAAGCAATCATCAATGCAGGTAATATTGTTCTAAGCAATAAATTAAATGATCAATTTCCATTAAAGATTTGACAAACCGGTAGCGGGACACAAACTAATATGAATGTTAATGAAGTTATTGCTCATATTGCTAACAAATCATCAAAACAAGCAGTCGTACATCCTAACGATCATGTTAATATGTCGCAAAGTTCTAATGATGTATTTCCTTCCGCTATTCATATTGCTATGTGTCAATCTTTAACAAATAATTTATTGCCTAGTTTAATTGAATTAATTATTGCTTTTAAAAAAATGGAAAAAAGATTTGCTAATATTATCAAAATTGGTCGTACTCATTTACAAGATGCTACGCCAATTTTGTTATCACAAGAAATATCAGCTTGACGAAGTAGCTTAGAAAATTGTCAATTGCAAATTTTAAATACCATTAATAGTTTATATGAATTACCGTTAGGCGGTACAGCCGTAGGTACAGGTTTAAATGCTCCTAAAAATTTTGATAAATTAGTTATTCAATATTTAGCACAAATGTATAAATTACCTTTTAGAACCATGTCTAATAAATTTGATGGTCTTGCTTTTAAAGAGCGTGTATCCAGTGTACATGCACAACTTAAAATTTTATCGACTTCACTTTATAAAATAGCCAACGATATAAGATTCTTAGGTAGTGGTCCGCGTGCTGGAATTGGTGAGTTAATATTGCCGGCTAATGAACCTGGAAGTTCTATCATGCCTGGTAAGGTGAACCCTACACAATCAGAGGCAATGATGATGGTTTGTGCACAAGTTTTAGGAAATGACATGACAATTTCTTTTGCGGCTAGTCAAGGTAATTATGAATTAAATACATTTATGCCAGTAATCGCTTACGATGCTTTATGATCTATTAAATTATTAACAGATGCCATGCAATCATTTAACTTAAAATGCGTTAGTGGTATTCAGGTCAATAAGAACAAAATTGAATCAAATTTAAAAAACTCATTAATGTTGGTTACTGCTCTAACCCCTAAAATTGGATATAGCAAAGCTGCTGAAATTGCCAAATATGCTTACAAAAACAATTTAACTCTTAAGCAAGCTGCCTTAACATTAAAATATATTAACGAAACTGATTTTGATAAATTAGTAGACGCTAAAAAAATGGTTTAATTATTTGTGGGTTGCTCTGGCTACAGCTTTAGCAATTGCTGGGACAACGCGTTTATCTAAAACTGAAGGAATAACATAATTTGGTTTTAATTCACTCGGCTTAATTAGTGAAGCAATAGCATTAACAGCGGCGATTTTCATTTTATCAGTAATCTGTTTTGCTTTGGCGTCTAAAGCGCCACGAAACATACCAGGGAATACTAAAGCATTATTAATTTGATTTGGAAAATCACTTCGCCCTGTGCCTATAATTTTGGCTCCAGCACGTTTAGCAACATCGGGGAGAATTTCTGGAATAGGATTAGCCATTGCAAAAATAATAGCATTTTTGTTCATTAATTTAGCCATCTCTAATGAAACAACATTACCAGCAGAAACGCCGATAAAGACATCAGCATTTGTCAATGCTGCTTTTAGGTCACCGTTTTCATTATATTTATTAGAAATTTTGGCAATCTCCACATGGTGTGGTGGTAATGTTCTAGATTTATGATTTAAAATACCCACTCGATCCACCATTAATACATTGCCAAAATTCATTGTTAATAATAAATTACCAATTGCAATACCGGCGGCCCCAGGACCATTAATAACAATTCTTAGGTTACCTTTTCTTTTGTTAACTACTTTTATGGCATTAGTTAAAGCTGCTGCAACGACAATAGCTGTACCATGTTGATCATCATGCATTACAGGAATTGATAATTCTTCTTTTAATCTTTTTTCGACTTCAAAACATCTTGGTGAACCAATGTCTTCTAAATTAACACCACCAAAAGAAGGTTCTAAAGCTTTTACAATATTAACGATTTCATCTACTTTTTGTGTATTTAAACATAATGGAATAGCATCAACATTAGCAAATGCTTTAAATAAAACGCACTTACCTTCCATTACGGGCATACCTGCTTCTGGACCAATATTGCCTAATCCTAAAACTGCACTACCATCGGTAATAACCGCAACTAAATTACCACGTGCTGTTAAATTAAAACTTTCGTTTTTATTTTTAGCTATTGCACTACATGGTGCCGCTACACCTGGTGTATATGCTAAAGCTAAATCAATTGCAGTATTTACTTTAACTTTAGGCTTAATCTCAATTTTACCCCTTATCTTACGGTGTACTTCTAATGATTTTTTAGCAAAATCCATATTTTTATTAATCTCCATATAAAGTTTTAATAACTATATTGCCATTATAATCTTACATATAGATGTTAAATGATAATTTAAAATAGAGGAGCAGTATGAGAATAAATTCAGCGGTTATACACGCAAAAAAACAAAAAACAAAGTATTCTTACGGAGTTATAAATGAACCAATTTTTCGTTCTAGTACTTTTGTATTTGATAGTGTTGAACAAGGTGGCAGAAGATATGCTGGTAAAGAAGTTGGATATGTCTACACCAGAAATGGCAATCCCACATTACGATACCTTGAAGAACGATTAGCCTACATAGAGGGGTCAGAAGATTGTTTGTGCACATCCAGTGGGATGGGAGCAATTACCTCTACGATATGAGGTTTATTAAAAAAAGGTGATCACATTTTAGCCGACACTGATTTATATGGAAGTACTTTTTTATTGTTTACCAAAGTATTGTCTAGGCTAGGCGTTACATCCACTCTGGTGGATTTTAATAATTTACAACTAGTTAAAAAATCATTAAAACCCAACACAGTAATGGTTTATTTTGAAACGCCTTGTAACCCCACCATTAAAGTTAATGATATTAAAGCAATTGCTACAATCGCTCATAACTACAATAAAAATATTCGGGTAGTATTGGATAACACATTTGCTTCACCATATTTGCAACACCCCTTGCAACTAGGAGTTGATATTTGTATTCATTCATTAACGAAGTACATTAATGGTCATAGTGATGTACTTGCTGGCTGTGTTTGTGGCAATAAGCAAGATATTAAAATAATTCGTGACGAAGGTTTAAGAGATTCAACGGGTTCGGTGTTAAGCCCTGATGATGCCTATATGGTAATAAGAGGTTTAAAAACTTTAGCGGTGCGGATGAACGTCATTTGTCAAAATGCGTTAGCAATTGCTCAATATTTAGAAAAATCACCATATGTAAAAAAAGTTTATTATCCTGGATTAAAATCTCATAAAAATCATATTGTTGCCAAAAAACAAATGGAACAATTTGGTGGAATGATTAGTTTTGAAACTAATTTAAGTTTTAGTCAAACTAAAAAGTTTGTTAACAATCTTAAATTGGTAACACTTGCAGTAAGTCTTGGCGGTGTTGAAAGTCTGATTGAACACCCCGCTTCCATGACACATATTTTATTCACCAAAGAAGCATTACTTAAATCTGGCATTACTCCAAATTTAATTAGATTTTCGACTGGAATTGAAGATGTAAGAGATCTAATTGAAGATTTCGATCAAGCTTTTAAAAGTGCCAAAAAATAAACATGAAGAAATTTAATATTTTTTATATACATGGGTTTGGCGATTATAAAACCATCGCCGATTCATTTTTTAAAAAAATAAAAAAACAAGGTCATAATGTACATACATTTGATTTACCTAATCATGGACAAAATTTAGATTTTTCTAAACAGTTTTTAATAAGTGATTATTGTAAATATGTAACTCAATACATAAATTCTTATAGATTGCAAAACGTCATTGTTATTGGTCATTCAATGGGGGGGGCAATCCTTTCGATTATTGCACATAAAATTAAAAGTTTACAATGTGTTATTTTATGAGATCCCGCTAACCCCTCGCTGACACCTAAAGAACGAAGTTCGGTACGCCAATCAATAAAAAATAAAACTAATCCTATTACAAAATTTGATTGATTTACTGGTAATACAAAAATTAATAAGGCGTGAGATCCTTATAAATTATCATTAGACATTTTTGGTGAAAAATGCAATTTAACAATTGCTAAAAATTTAAAAAGAATTAATGTACCAATTTTCGTAATTTTTGGCGACTACGATGAAATTGTTCCATTTGAGCCTAGTAAAAAATGATTTATTAATTTTTTTAAAAATAAAAAAGATTTTGAATTTATTACTATTAAAAATGCATCACATTCACCGTGAAAAACACATTTAAGACAATTGATAATTAGTTTTAATCATTGTCTAAAAAAGATTACTTAAGGAGGAAAAATGAATATTGCAATTCAAGTCGTGTTATGAACAGCCACTATTTTTCAAATATCAGTTGGCGGTCCACAATGCATTAAGATCATTAGATCAAAATTGACTAAAGGTGTACCTTTTTTGGCTTTTGCCATCATATTCAATGCGGGCGCTTTTTGTACACTGACTAGCATTGCCCAAATTATTGCGGTTGGGGTTGATGCTGCTTGGTACTATTTTCTGGGTAAATTTTTATGTTATGGTGCGGCATTATTTTTTTCAACAATCATCATTGTCATGAAATTAAAATTAGAAAAATTAAAATTTTTCAAGCAAAAAAGTCTCGTGATTGCTTTTACCGTTTTTTGCGTTTTTGCACCGTTATACTTAATCCTACAAATATATGGAATTCAAATGAATGATAAAGTTGTTAGTGATGCTGCAGTTTGAATTGTTAGTTTGGTAACGGGAATTTTATGTTGTATTGATACAATTCCAATTTTTTTAAAAACGATTTATGATAAAGAACATGTTATTCATATCTCTATCATGACATATTGTCTTAACTTGATTGCTTATGCTTTATGAACAACTTGAACAATTTTAATGATTGTTAATGGTTCTGGTAATGATTTTTCATATTATGTTTTGATTGCTTCTAATAGCATAGAAACGATTATGACAATTATTTGTGTTGTTGGTATTAAAATTGCAACTAATAAATATTATCTAAATCACCCTAGAACTTAAATTTGTATATGAACCATAAAATTAAGAATTGATCTTAAATTTGGTGATATTATTTAATGTCGATTAAAATTCATTACTTGATTAATGAGTATAATTATTTCATTACATTGGCGCTCGTAGCTCAGTTGGATAGAGCACATGCCTTCTAAGCCTGTGGTCAGAGGTTCGAATCCCCTCGAGCGCGCCAAAAAAAACCTACTCGTCAAGAGTGGGTTTTTATAATATTACAAACTTTAATTTGTGATAGCGCTGACAGGACAGCTACCAACACATGCGCCACAACCGGTACATTTATTAGTGTCGATTGTAGCCTTGCCATCTACTAATTTAATTGCACCCATTGGGCAGCTTGCTTCGCAAACCCCACAACCGATACAAATAGTCTTATTTACGTTTGCTTTTGACATGATATTACTCCGTTTATTCTAAATATGAATAACTATTTTAACATATTACCATTAATATTATCGTCTAATATTTGCGTGGTTTTCAATTATCTTGTTTTCAATTTCGGTTAAATATGTCTCAATTATTTTAGTATTTGTCCCCTTAATGTTATTAAACCTAAATCGAAGCGTATAAGATATTTGTTCGCCTTCCGTTATAACATAACGGTCAATAAATTCATAGGATTGGATAAAATCTAAATTATCTAAAGCATGCAATAAATTAGTAATTTTTTCCAAAGGATGAATGATGAACGAAATATCTTTATATATAGGCATTAAATTATTTACAGAAACAAAATGCATTATTGGTTTTGTATACATTTCTAGCAAAAGTTCTAAATTAATACTTAAGCAATAGATAGTTTGATTACTTAAATCATAATTAACCAGTTTAGAACTTTTGATTGAACCTATATATCCTATTAATTTACCGTTACATTGAACGGCTAATAACTCGTTGTTATAAAAGACATTGGATTCACTTGTAACAAAATATTCAAATTCAGTGTTCAATAATTTAGCAAACTCATTACTAATTGCTTTAAGCACATTAACGTTCATCATGATTTTAGAATCAGAAATACGGTCAAGATGAATAATTTCTGGTGCAATTATTGTCAGATTTAAATGTGATGTACGATTAGCATAAATTTTTTGAATTTCAAAAATTGGTTGTAATTTAGTTTTATAAGAATCGTTAAATTGATAAATCTTCAATAATGCAGAAATTAAATTTGATCTTAAATGTGTTCTTGACAAATTATGTGAATTTTCAATTTTGATAAAATCAGTATATTTAAATATATTAAACTCATTTAAATCTTCCAAACTGGTTAAATTGTAAGTTTTAACTTCATTAAAGAAATTACTATTTAATAAGCTTTTAATTTTAGTAATTAATTCATACTCCTTGTTATCGCTTGTAATGTTAATTTCTCCAATAATAGGAGTAATCGGCAATTCATTAATATTAATAAATTTAACAATTTCTTCAGACAAGTCTTGAGATGTAGTTATATCTAACCGGTGTAATGGTGCTATGCATTTATGGTTATCAAACTGAAAACCATAATATTTAAGACTAGCTTGGATTACATTACTTGATAAATTAATACCTAAAATTTTATTAATGAAATCGTAATCAACATCAAAAGCAATTTGTTGTTGCTGTTTAAAGTTGACAATAGGTCGGCTAATTTGCAACCCCATAAATTGTTCGGCAACGAACTGAAGTGTTAAATTATTTAAATAAATTGAAATAGGCTTGGAAAATCGTTTCGCAGCATCTGAAAAAATATTAAGCCTAATAGAAGTAGCGCGAATGTTGAAATAATTAAAGTTAGCTATTTCAATATAAATATCTTTGGTAGCATTATTTACACCATAATCTTTCGCCCCCATAATTCCAGCTAGTCCAACGATTTTCCCATTAGATTTAATGACGATGTCATTGCTATTTAATTTATAACTTTTTTTATCAAACCCAACAAATGATTCATTGCCATTTGATAACTCTACTGATAATGCTGACGAAATTTTGTCAGCATCATAAGCTGCTGTAGGGACATTAGTTAGTAATGTTACATAAGCTAATTTATCTAATGTACTATTTATGGGTTTTACCCCATTGTTCATCAATAAACCTTTAAATAATCAAGTTGATTCACCATGAAGAATATCTTTAATTTTAATAACAGCAATTCCATCGCATATTTGTGAATCATATTCTAAATGAACATCTTCTTTATAAGAACCATTAATCGCATTAATAGTAGGGAAAACAAAATCTCATTTAAAGAACCCAGCTAGTTCTTGACATAATGGTAGAACACCATTTAAATCGTTACGATTAGAAGAAATATCTAAATCATAAATCGTATCATTCAAACC
Source organism: Mycoplasmataceae bacterium (assembly GCA_031259945.1). Classification (GTDB taxonomy): domain Bacteria; phylum Bacillota_I; class Bacilli_A; order Mycoplasmatales; family Mycoplasmoidaceae; genus Malacoplasma_A. Next base: position 10,449 of record JAIRKU010000003.1, on the reverse strand, counting down.
GATATATTTTTCAATTTCTTTATCGCCAATAACGGCGTCGTCTAAGAGAATAATGCCATTAGCATCTGTATCGTTTAAGAATGAATGATGCGGTGTTAGTTCGGTGTAAGCGCAAAGCATGCCTTGTGATAAAACCCCACGTAAATCACGATACTCTATAATACGGTTGTCATAAAATTTAGCACCCTGTAATGCAACGATAACTTTTTTATTAATTTTAACATTGGCGGCACCACAAACAATTACATGAACTTTATCAGTATTGTCTATTTTTACTTCACACACAGATAATTTATCGGCATTTGGATGTGGAGTAACTTTTATTATTTGACCAATAACTAGGTTATTGGTTTTAGGATGATGATAAATGTTTTCTACTTCAATGCCGATTGCTCCACAGGCATCAATAAAATGTTGATCATCTAATTCATGAATTTTAGGCAAGAATTTACCGATTAAATATTTACTAACAATCATACTTAACTTACCTTTTTGAATTGATTTAAAATTCTAAAATCATTACTATATAAATCGCGAATGTCACTAAAACCATATTTTAGAATGGCTAAACGATCAATGCCCAATCCGGCTGCCAATATTGTTTTAATATTAACGTTACTAGCCTTCATAACATTTTCGTGAAGCATTCCTGCGCCTAAAATTTCAATTCAGCCAGTATGCTTACACATTGAGCATCCTTTACCATGACAATTGGTACAACTAATATCAACTTCAAACGATGGCTCAGTGAAAGGAAAATAAGATAAACGAAATCTAGTTTGTACTTTTTCACCAAATAAATATTTTAACAACTTAGTAATTAATCATTTTAAATTTTGTAAGTTTAATCCTTCTCTCGCTCATAAAATATCAATTTGGTTAAATTGATGGCTGTGGGTAGCATCGTCTTCGTCATTGCGATACACGTTACCATATGTAACCATTCGGATATCTCTATTTTTATTTGCATCTAAAACTTCGGCAGTGGTGCTAGTACAGTGGGTTCGAAGCATTGTTGATAAATTAATAAAGAATGAATCTTGGTAACTTCTAGCAGGATGTTTAATATCAATATTAAGATTGTCAAAATTGTATTTAGTTTTAACTACTTCCTCGCCATTTAAAATTTGAAAATCCAATTTTTGAAAAAAACTTAATATTTCATTCGTGATTAATGTTATTGGGGTTAATGTGCCTCACGCTACGTTAACATTGTCAATGTTAATGTCATAATCAACCTTATGTAAAGTATTTTCTTTTTCTATTTTTAGATTATTTAAAACCTCATCAATTAATGTATTAATTTCATTTTTGAAGATATTAACAAAATTACCTATTTCCTTTTTTTCATTTAACGGCGCAGTTTTTAATTCTTGATAAATAGGCGCTACATATTTATTAATATAAATATTGCGAAGTTCAATAATTTGTGTTTCATTTAATTTCGTATCTAACTTTTCTTTTAACTCTTGAATAATTTTTTTGGCGTTTATCTGCTTCATGCTACTTAAATTGTTGTAATTATAAAGCCTATAAAAGTAATTATGTTAAAATTACTCATCCACTTGATTATGAAACAAGCAATTTTAGTCATTGATATGTTAAATGATTTTGTTACAGGCAAATTAGCGTGCAAAAATGCACTTTCAATTATTAAACCAATTCAAAAATTGATATTAACTGCTCGTCAAAAGAGCGTTCCTATCATTTATGTAAATGATGCTCACACTAATAAAGATCATGAATTAAATCTTTGAGGGGAGCACGCTATTAAAAGTACTAAAGGAGCAGAAATCATTCCACAACTAAAACCGTTTAAAAAAATAGATTATGTGATTGACAAACATCATTTTAGTGGTTTTTTTGATACGAAATTACAACAAGTTCTTAAAAAACTTAATATCAAAGCTCTAATTGTGGTCGGTCTCCAAGCACACATTTGTATAGCACACACTATTGCTGACGCATATCAATGGGGATATGAAATCACTATTCCCAAAGATGGTATATGCAGTTTTAGTAAAGAAATTTATAGACATAGTTTAAAATACTTCCAAAAAACTTATGGAGCAAAAATTACTACGATTGATACAATTATTAAGAGTTTATAAACATGGAACGTAAATTTAATGATCAAGAAGTTGCAAGACGCAACAAATTACAAAAATTACAAGAGAAAAATCAGAATCCTTTTTTAATTACCAAATTTACTCGTAATTACAACACTCTATCTTTCAAAAAAGCATTTGATAAATTTAACAAAGAAGAGCTTCATACCAACGATACCAAGATATCGTTAGCCGGTAGAATTATGGCTATTCGTCAAACGTTTCTGATGATTCACGATTTTTATGGCAATATTCAGCTATATGTTAATAAGAAAAATCAACCAAAATTATTTGAAATGCTTAAAGATGATATTGATATTGGTGATATTGTTGGTATTACTGGCACACCAATGAAAACTAATACTGGTGAATTAACAATCAATGTCATTGAAATGACATTGTTGTCTAAAGCATTAAAACCGTTACCAGAAAAATGGCACGGTTTACAAGATGAAGAAGCTAGAGCGCGTCACCGTTATGTAGATTTAATTATGAACGAAGCATCAACGCAAATATTTGTAACTCGTTCCATTATTTTACGTGAATTGAGAAATTTCATGGATGATCAGGGTTATTTGGAAGTAGAAACGCCGATACTCCACCCAATTTTAGGTGGGGCCGCTGCTAGACCGTTTAAAACACATCATAATGCACTTAATCGTGAATACTATTTAAGAGTAGCAACTGAAATTCCTTTAAAGAAGTTAATTGTTGGTGGATTTGAAAAAGTTTATGAAATTGGTCGTATTTTTCGCAACGAAGGTATGGATGCAACGCATAATCCAGAATTTACAACAATCGAAAGTTATGAAGCTTATATTTCAATGTGAGAAGTAATGGATTTGGTACAAAATATTTTTAAACACATAGCCACTAAACTTAATAAATTAATCGTCGAATATAAAAATGTTAAAATCGATTTTGCCAAACCATTTAAACGTGTAAGTATGTTTGATTTGGTTCAAACAAAAACTCAGATAGATTTTCGTACAATAAAAACTGATCAAGAAGCTATCGCTTTAGCTAAAGAGCATCATATTGAATTAGCCCCACATCAAAAAACTAAAGGTCATATTTTAAATGCTTTTTTTGAAACTTTTTGTGAAGCAGAATGTGTTCAACCTACATTTGTTTATGATTATCCAATTGAAGTTTCCCCACTTGCAAAGAAAAACAAAGAAAACGAAATGATGACTGAGCGTTTTGAATTATTTATTTGTGGCAAAGAATATGCTAATGCTTTCAGCGAACTTAATGACCCCATTGATCAACAACAACGTTTTCAAAATCAGTTAAAAGAACGAGATTTAGGTAACGCTGAAGCCAATGAAATGGATTGAGATTACATTAATGCTTTGGAACATGGTTTACCGCCTACAGGAGGATTGGGTATTGGCGTTGATCGATTGGTGATGTTATTTACCAACCAAGATACAATCCGTAATGTTTTGTTATTTCCGCATATGCGAGAGCAAAAGTAATGGGTTTTGATTTTTTCCCAATTAATTATCAACCCGCATATTTGTGCTCAAGAACACGTTTATACATATCGCAGTATGTTAAATTAATGCATGGTAATATCTGTGAAAAATTGAAAGCTTCTTACGTCGATGCACCCATATTAACTATGGTGAACAATTCTTGAAATGGGCATAAACAAAATATGCGTTATATTTCTTTTGATAATAAATTCACTAGTGAAGTAAGCGAAATAGTTGAAGATCCAAGTAGTTATTTACGCTATGCATTAATTAGCTTTTTGGATAGCGATATTTCCGCCTACACATATATGCCGTCTATAAGTCGTGATATTGATGAAGAAAAAGGCGAGACGATGGTAACAAATAATTTTTTTATCGAATATCGTTTAATTGAATCGCAAAATATTTCTAATATAGTTGTTTCATTAGCTACAAATATTTTTTCCATAATCAACGATATTAACACAAATCATTTATTTAAAGACATTCAAAAGCCTTTTTACATGGGGCAAAAAACTAATATTGTTGAGATTGAAAAAATAAAAAAGTTATTCCCAACGTTGCCATTAAAAGAAGGTTTAACCGAATATGTAATTACTCATGGGCCCACACTCATTATTGGCTCTCACAAAATATTACCAGATGATAAACGCTTGGAATTCGGTACTCCAACAAATGAAGACTATAACAATACTAGCATTCTATATGTGTTTAGCGAATCGATTAATAGAGTTTTGCCTATTATTAAAATCGCGCCAAGACCTACGCTTGAAATCATAAAAGAACAACTAATTATTGATGCTCCAGGTGATTTAGATCATCAGATCTACCAAGAAACTATTTTGGATAAAAATAAAAATTTTCCTTTATCTGTTGGAATTAAAATTTATTTTTCCAATCTCATGTTAATCAATTTAAATAAATTACACTTATGTGAAGTAGTGCATTCACCCTATTCTTCTGAACTTCATAAATATTTTGTGGAAAATAATATTGAGGTTCTGTAAGTGGAAGCTAAAAAACCGCTTTACATTCGTAAATCAGATTACATTAATTATTTTTTACGTCCCAAAGATCAATGATTTTATAAAGAAGAAGATTTGGCTGATTACATTAAAAGTAAAACAAAATTTGGTTCTCACACCGATGTTTTTTTAGACGACCTTGACTTAGAAAGTGAAAGCGATAATTTAGAAATGCTCCGTCTAAAAAAAATCAATGGAGAAACTATAGATGAACGCGATCCTAAAGTTTATGAAGGTTTATTGATTGATAAAAAATCTCGGGATTTTATTGCATTGAAATATATCCGCTTAAAATTTTTTGATTTTGATAAATTGTATGAAGGTATTAAAGACGTAAATTATCTAGCAAATGAAACGAAGACATTTTTGCTTAAGGATAATTTTATTTTATTCCAACCTGTCTTTATTTCTAAAAATAATGCTATTACACGCCCTGATGCATTAATTAAAGAAAAGGGTAAATATACTATTATTGAAATAAAGGGCACTAGTAAACCTAAAGCCAAACACTTAGTTGACTTGATTTATCAAGCACACGTTGTTAATGATGTTTTGGGCGAATACAGAGCACGTATTGATGAATATTTACTATGTGTTATTAAATATACTAAAGGTTCTAAAAATAAATTAGATTTTGAAATGACTAACCATATCCCGTTAGTTAAAAATGGTAAAGATTGGAATGAAAAAACTAAAAAACTATTTACTGGCCAGTTAAAATACAGTGACGAGGCGATTGAGGTAAGACGCTTAACACGTTTAGACAGCGATTCTAAGGTAACTATCAAAAGTTTAATAGAAGGACAACCATTTGATCTAAAAAATAAAGAAATTAAGGTTTATGAGCTTCATGTAAAACCTTTAGTTAGTAGAAGTCACTTTAACTCTATAGTTCAAGAATTACATGAGCATACGTCTAATAATTTACCTTCGCTTGTGCCTGACTATGAACACTTTAAAAATTGATTTGGCGAATACTCCTTATTAAAGGAACTTCTTGCATACTATCGTACCAATAATCAATTTTTATCATTTCATTGATCCGGTAAATTAATACCTTTTTCTTTACAAAATGAAGCCTATATAACTCACAATACTCAAGATAATAGCGCGCTGCAAAGATACTTTTTAAGCACAAAGCCACAGCTCGCGCGTTTTTTCAAAGATTTTAAAAATATTAATTATAGAAATTTCAAAGAAGGTATATATCGTTTTCAACAAACAAAAGAGCTATTTGCCAAATTAAAACCAAACAAAGTTTACTTTGATTTTGAAACCATTAATCCAGCCATACGCGTAATTGATGACACAGTCCCATACACTCAAATAGTTATCCAAGTCTCTATTATTAAAAATGATAAAATAGTTAATATAGTTAAAGACCCATTGACTATTACAGTTGAAGACTTCAAAGATATCATTGATAACATTTTTAATGACAGTGATAACAGTTATGTGGTTTACAACAAATCCTTTGAGTGTTCACGTTTAAACGAAATGGCTGTTCTAATTAATGACCCAGAATACACAAAAAAAATAGAAATAATCATCAATAATATTTTTGATCTATGTGATTTTTTTAATCCATATAACGACCTTATCACTATCCAAGAACTAAAAGGTTATTATTCCATCAAAAATATTTTATCTGTGATTCAAGAAAATGCTAATCATATATTCGGTATGGTTCAGGCCCTTGATTATCATACACTTGATATTCAAAACGGTAGCGAAGCTATGAATAAAACTATTCGTCGTTTCTTTGGCTTAATAAATGACGACGAATGAAAAGAGATTACTGAGCAATTAAAAATTTATTGTGAAAATGATGTAAGAGCTATGGTGGCAGTTGAGCTTTATATCAAACATATTTTGACATTATAAAATGCGCTTTAATGAGCTATGTGAACCCAATGTTTTATATTTATGGGTTTTTCTTATAACTCCACCTTTATGTGTTATTATTAATATTCTACTATAAGGCCACATAGCTCAGCGGTAGAGCAACCGGCTGTTAACCGGTTGGTCGCAGGTTCAATCCCTGCTGTGGCCGCCATATGGCCAGTTGGTGAAGCGACTTAACACACCGCCCTTTCACGGCGGCATTCATGGGTTTGAATCCCATACTGGTCACCATTCACGGAGTGTTAGCTCAGCCGGGAGAGCATCTGCCTTACAAGCAGAGGGTCGGGGGTTCGATCCCCTCACACTCCACCATTTAAAATAATTAATATTGTTTTGCCGAAATAAAAACCATGATAATTTAAAATAACTGCAACAATGACAACCACGAGGGTATTAGTGGAATGAAAATAAAACATAGTTACAGCAATTTGTAATTAGAAAGTATAAAAAGACTATTAGGTGCACTAGTAAGATGAGGTGATTTAACAAGACCTCAAATGGTTAAATTAACCAACTTAACAGAGCGACAAATAGCTAATTTATTAAAGGTACTAGATGCTCGTTGCTATGAATCCGATGATAAAGGATTAAATTTAGTGGTGTATAAAAAATATCCTTTCAGTAGCAAACATTTGTATAGCGCCACCGGCTATGCACAACGAAGATTGGGTATTACCAAAGAGGTATCAGATGGAAATAGAGTAAAGCTAGTACCAAGATATAGTGTTAAGTTTAACTTTTATGAAGTAGAGCATACGGATTGATGTATCAAAGCTCTACTTAAAGAATTTGGCGCTCAACCAGTAGATAACAGATATTACTGATCATCTAGAGATACTGGTTACATGTGAGTTGATGTCTATAAAGAAATTAAACATATCTGATACGCTGGTGTCGAAGAACGAAAACCAGATTTACTTGTATGGAATAAAGAAATGAAAGGTTGAGTTTGCATTGAAGTTGAGAATACTCCTAAATCTGAGAAACGTATGCGAATAGTGCTGCGTAGCCTTTTTGCTTTGGGAGACTATGCTAAACGTTTTAAAATGGTTAAGATTTATGCTAATGAAAAGCTACCAGTCTATAACAAATGAAAAAATTTACTACCTTGCGTTGAAACTGGACATATACCTGAACATTTAGAAATTTTAAAGTTACACGATTCTTTAGCAAAATACTAATAATTTAAGCCGTTTTGTTAAATTTTATGAAAAAATGACGCACAGGAATACCTCTAATTTCGCTTTTTTGAGATTTGATATACATGTGTATACCTCCTAAAATTAACGATGCTTAAATCGTGTGCTCACGATAATTTGGTTGTGTTATAAAAGAAAAATCATGAGATCTAGGCTTTTCGAAGGACTTGACCCATGATCTAATGTTTACTAGTTTATTTTGAATTGTGATTAACGAGTTTCGAGATTAGTAAGTCTTTGACTAACTTCACGATTGAACTCGTCTTGTTTATCTAAACGAGTTTTGAGCGTTTGAATATCAGTTCTTAACGGATTTAACGCTTCCTGAATGGCTCCTGCAAATCATGCTGGAGGTTTAGGTGGTCTTTTGCCGCCATTATCTGAATTTGGACCAGGATTATGTGGTTTACGTTTCTTAGTTTTCGTTTTAACATCAACAAGAGCATTATCACCAACTTGCACTGGATTATGATCTGAGGCAATGATTTTTACTTTTTTCATACACTTATTATACTGCATGACTAATAATTACCTTTCCTCACGAGACTCAAGCATTGTAGTTTTTAGTAAAACACTTTTGAAAATAATGTCTCTAACTCATTTTTCTTTAATACCTGCAAAAGCCATGAATTTACGCAGATCATTGAATGTTCAATTTTCTTTGATGAATGTTTTGCTAATCTCTTCGATGTATTTAATATATTTGGTTGATTCGTTCATGTTAACACATCTCCTTATTTAGCTTTTTCTGCATCATAGACTGATATCTTAATGAGACATTTGGCGATTCAAGCCTTATGTACACCTGGATAAAACATGTCTGCAAAACGATTTAAGGAATAGTCCACATCGTTTTGAGGATTTGATTCTCAAAGTACATTAACTAGTAACACAGCATTAGCTGTTTCAGCTTCGATATGCACCAACGCATCAAACAATGAAGAATATTTTTTCTTTAATCATTCATGATCTGTACTTACACGATATATTGTGATTTTACTCATATTCAAAAAACTATCTGTTGACTTATTTTTTATCGAAGTCTCGATATTATTTAAAGTATTCATATTGAATACCTCCATTGCATGGCAAGGTCCGGTCGTCTAGTAATTAGCTAAACGTTACCGCTAGCTTTTTCTAGAAACCAAAAATAAATCATAACTCCGTATGACTATAGTAATACCTTGGTTTGCCTGCGGTTAATTTATATCACAAAAAATAAAAAATTATTTGTAATGGCCTCGACAAGTTAATAGAATGATTGTATCTTTAAGACACCAAATATGTTATTCTATGCTCAGAGTCAATTCGTCTACTTCACACACCATTTTGATTTTTTAGTGGTTCTGGCTTTCCAATTCCTTTAAAAGGTGAAGCTAATATATCATTAATTAAAATATGAATTCTTTTGTGTATTTTATTCCTATGATGATGAGAACGCCATTCCTTCATTTCGGAATCAAATCTTGGAGTTGTAGCAACTCTATAAGAGGAGTTCACTGACACGATCTTTTACTTCTTCTAAAGACATAAAATCAGATTTTTTTAAATGTTTTACTTGTTCTAAAGCAATTTCTAAACCATTCAACTGTTTTTGTTGACTTGGTTCTACTTTTTTAACATTCAATATTAACAAATTTTTTAGCTTCATTTGTGTTTACAAATTCACCAGTAATTTTAGTTTCGTTAATTGTTACAGTTATATGAATCATGGGTTCTACCTCCGTTATAACTTTTATGCTTTCCATTATAAACTATTTTATTGTGATATAAATTGTTCTGTAGTAATACCTTGGTTACTTTTCTAACAAGCATACTTAGGTAATAATAAAAATAAGGTTGAATAACCAACCTTATTTTTATTTTGTAAATTAAAAGTGCCAATCATAGAGGTAGATAAATCTACATATGATTAGCGACCAAAGTATCACTGACAGCCATAAAGCGATCAACAATATGACAATCTCTCAAACCTTTACCTTTAAGTTCTTTGTATTTATCCAAAGGATGATCTTTATATTTAGGTTGAAGTTTGTGACCTTCTTTTAAAATACTAATCACATGATTCAATTTTTCTAAACCATATAAACCAAATATTCTCTTTTACAAGTCGACAAATCTTCCGGAAATTGAGAACTAAAGATTATTTTTTTCATGTTTGTTTTTGCTGAATAATTTTTTAACTGGTACGAGAGAAATGCCGATACTTTCTAATATTTCTTCGAAAGAATCTACATGCAAACCATTGCCACTTTCCATTTCATGTAAAGCTCGCAATGTTTTTTCATTTAAAGTTCATTTATTTTTTTTCATATTACTTCCTCCTACATATTCTATTTTTCTAGTATTTTAAATAGAAAATACTTTTATTTGAATCATTAAGTTCCAACCCCTATTAAGCAACCCCCATTATAACTTTTCCTTTCTAAAACACATTTTTCCTTTCTAAAACACATTTTTTGTTGTATAAGTATTACATTAATTTAAACATGATCAACACAAGAGAGAGAGAGAGAGAGAGAGCAACTTAGTTGCTCTTGACGCTTTAGCTTTTCTTAAAAGCAAGAATTTAGCATTTGCTAGTTCTTGCTTTTTTCGTGTCTAGTTGATCGTTTTCACAAAGGAGAAAAAAATGAAAAACATGAAATTAAAAAGAATATTAGGAATCTCTTCCATAATGTTAGTTGGATTAGGAATTAGTATTCCAATTGCATTAACAACTAGTTGTAGC
>JAIRKU010000002.1 GCA_031259945.1 Mycoplasmataceae bacterium | reverse complement strand
AATCATGATTGACGTATTTGATTAGTAGTCATTTTTTTCATACTTGTGATTATAAATCTCTACGGGATTTTAAATAATAATTTAAACACGATTAATACACCAAGCTATTTTCTAAATAGCGGAAATTTTTTTAAGTTTTAAAACACATTTTTTATTGTATAAGTATTACATTAATTTTAACATGATCAACACAAGAGAGAGAGAGAGAGAGAGCAACTTAGTTGCTCTTGACGCTTTAGCTTTTCTTAAAAGCAAGAATTTAGCATTTGCTAGTTCTTGTTTTTTTTGTTGTTACTAATCAATAGGAGATAAAATATGAAAACAAAGAGTCAAACAGAAGCAATCAAATTTAGAAAACAAAATGGTGAATTTTCTAATTCACATAATAACGTTTTAACAGCTAAGCAACATAAGATATGAAACCGTAGGAAGAAAATAAAAGTATTAATCGCTACTAGTGCTGTTATTATTGGCGTTGGTGGTGGTATAGGAGTGGGTTATGGTATTTGACATACCTACACAAACGATATCATTGACAAACATTATTCAGTAAATGAAATAGAAAATTGACAATTTCAATCCAATCATAAAAATGAAGATTTTAGTAATTTAAATCCGGATGATCAACGAATAATAAATTTTTTTAAAAATAATTACAAGCCAATTAATTTACTAGATTCAATAGTTGATTATTGTAAGCATTTATTGGACAAGCCATTACTTTCTAAAACAACAGACGCTGATCCTACAATGACAATAAAAGAAGCAGTGCATACTGATTGAACAAATGCTTTAAATGTTGAATTCATTAGAATGACTAATCCCAATGAATTCGATATATATTTATTCTTATCTTTCAATTTTGTCGAAAAATGTTGATTTGGTAATATTGAAATCATGCCAAATAGTGTTTTAGAAATTATTCTTCATACTAAAAGCACCTTTGCAACATCTATAACGAAAGCTTATTATGTGGCAAACGATGACGAAGATAAGGAAATTTGAAAAGGTAATAATGTAAAGATTACTAATAGTACAGTTGACACATCATTTTATTTGGATTTTATCTTTTCTTATAATTCAGAGGTTTCACTTGATTTTTCTTCTTACAAAAAATCATGATCCAATGTACCTATCATAGGGTTTGACAACATAAGATTACCAATAAACCAATAATCTAGTTAGATAATAAATTTTATTAATTTTCACTTAATAGTTTTAGAAAAACATCTTGGGGAACAGAAACATTACCAATTGCTTTCAATTTTTTCTTGCCCTCTTTTTGTTGTTCTAATAATTTCTTTTTACGCGAAACATCTCCGCCGTAACATTTGGCTAATACATTTTTATAAATTGCTTTAATAGTTTCACGAGCAATAATTTTTCCACCAATAGCCGCTTGAATAGGGACTTCAAATTGTTGGCGTGGAATTAGTTCTTTTAGTTTAATACATAGTTTATTTGCTTTAGCATAGGCAAAATCTTTATGGCTTATAAAAGATAAAGCGTCAACTTTTATATTGTTAAGCAAGATATCAACTTTAATTAAATTTTGTGGTTGGTAATCTAAGAAATCATAATCCATTGTAGCGTAACCACGAGAAATTGTTTTAAGACTGTCGAAGAAATTATAAATAATTTCCCCTAATGGTATCTCATAAGTTAATCGATGTCTTTTATTATCAAGATATTCTAAATTTCGATAAGTGCCACGATGATTAGTACATAAATTCATAATATCGCCCATATATTCTTCTGGAGTCACTATGCCTAATTTAACAAACGGTTCCTCAATTTGTTTAATATATGTTCGGTCAACTAACTTTGATGGATTATCAATCATTTCCACATTATGATCTGTTTTAACAATTTTGTATTTAACGCTAGGTGTAGTCATAATTAAATCAATCTTATACTCTCGAGCAATTCGTTCACGAATAACATCCATGTGTAACAAACCTAAAAAACCACAACGTATGCCATATCCCAAAGCTTGCGATGTCTCATACTCGTATGTTAACGAAGAATCACTTAGTGATATTTTTTGCATGGCGTCTTTTAAGGCATCAAATTGAGAATTATCTATTGGATAAATACCACAATATACCATCGGTAATATTTTTTTATATCCAGGTAGCGGTTCGTGGGCTGAATGATTAAAATCTGTCACAGTATCACCTACACTAATATCGTGTGCAGTTTTGATTGATGCAGCAAATCAACCTACATAACCGCTACTTAGTTCTTTCAAATTAACCACTTTGGGTGTTTTGATGCCAACTTCAGTAACAATAAAATCTTTGTTAGTGGACATCATTTTGATACGTTGACCCACTTTTAACACACCGTCTTTAATTCTTACCAAACAAATGACTCCCTTATATGAATCATAGTAAGAATCAAAGATTAGAGCTTTAAGTGGCGCTTCATCGTTACCTATAGGTGGAGGTATATATTTAACAATGGCATCTAATACGTCTTGCATATTTAAACCCGTTTTTGCTGAAACAGCTGGTGCTAAGTTCGTATCAATGCCAACTAATTCTTCAATTTCTTTTTTAGTTTTTTCAATATCTGCAGACGGTAAATCTATTTTATTAATAGTTGGAATAATTTTTAAATTATTTTCTAATGCTAAATAAACATTTGATAACGTTTGTGCTTCAACACCTTGAGTAGCATCAACAACCAACAAAGCTCCTTCGCATGCAGCCAAACTACGTGATACTTCGTAAGTAAAATCAATGTGCCCTGGAGTGTCAATTAAGTGAAGGATGTATTCTTCATTGTTTTTAGTTTTGTATAACAATTGAACGGCATTTAGTTTAATTGTGATACCACGCTCACGTTCTAAATCCATACTATCTAATACTTGCTCTTGCATTTCGCGTTTGCTAAGGGCGTTAGTCATCTCAATAATTCGATCACTTAATGTTGATTTACCATGATCTATATGAGCAATAACACTAAAATTTCTAATATTTTGTTTTTTCACAAGTTTCATTATATTATTTAATGAATTGAAAATTAATCAACCGGCAAACTTAATTCATATATTTTTTCAAGTTATAAAGTCAATAAATTAATAAGAGTAACAATTAATTTTTGCTTTTGCTAATAGTTTTTTCATCAAAAAATTGTACTCATTAATTTTTTTATTAGAGGAATGTTTATCATAATACAGCACAAAATTTGGCTTAATAGATAAAACTAAATCAATATTACTGGTATTGATATTAATACACGCGATATTTAAACCCAGTTTTTTTAGGTTATTGATATTTTTAACAACGATTGCCTTTGAGTTATCTTTGGGTAAATATATTAAATCCAAAAGAATAATGATTTGTTTAATTGATACATCAAACTTTGCAATCTTGCTATAAAACATTTGCACTGAGAAATTTTGATTTAACAAAGATTCTATTGGATAATTAACCATTAGTTTAATATCTTTTGATTGCTGATTGATGAAAAATCATTTAACTGCTCTTGCCATTAAATGTCTTAAAAGGATTGGTTTCAAATGATTGGGCACTAATTTTACGATTGTCGATGTATTGAACGCTGTAGCTTTCATAGATGAGAAAATCGGAAATACTATTTTGTCATTCCCATATTTATGGTAAATTGGTTTAATCGTAATAGTATTGATATTGATAATTTGTTTTAATTGATGAAATTGATCTATATCATAATTTAATGATGATTGTATGTGTGGGTCAAATAACTGAATAACATTGCAATTGTTTTGAATCTCTAAGGATTCTATCGTTGCTTGTAAATTTTGTGTCAATCCTAAAATATCATTACTATGTACTCCATAAATTCCAGTAATTAAATTAACATCAGATTTAATTTGAATACCATTATATGAAAAGGGTGAAATTTTAAGGTTTTGAAAAACATTTAATGGGTCGGTTTTTTGTCTTGTTACATTGTAATTATTTTGGTAAGATAATTTTAAATTTTTTGTTGCATTAATGTCAGCCCCAACTAAAACGAATAAATAATTTTCTTCATTTGTAAAAAATATTTTTTTGGGAAAATTACTAAAAAAGACATAAACATCGTTAGCAATGTTTTCTTTAAGATTATTTAAAACTCTACTACCGATGGTATGTGTGGAATATTGAATATTTTTAATAGAAATGCCAAACACATAAGCATATTGAATATTATGTTCAAAAATAAAATCATTGATTGCATTATATGCATAATCAGCAGCAACAAAATGATCATAACTAAAAGCTACATGCGTACTCAATGTTTTATTCTTTTGGTAAATTTTGCTGACATATAACATGATTAATCAGCTAATAAAAATAAATATTTGCAAAATTGAAGCAGTTACCCATAATTGGTTGTGTAGTGTTTCTGGTTGAATTTTAATAACATAATTTAAAATACCTATTAAAGTCCCTTGGGTCACAATAAAAAACAATTGAGCTAAAATAGTTTTAATTACAATTGAGATTTTAGGAAAAACATAATAAAGTATTAAATTAATAATTAAATATGTTACATAGGAAACAACAACATATATGACAAGCACATTATTTATTTTGAATATGCTTGCCAAGCCCACCACCATTGGTACAACACCACCAACAGCAAAATAAGGATTTATGAATAAGCAACCTGGTAACAAGATGAGAATTGCAGCAAGCGAATTAATCATGTTGTCACTATCGCCTGAAGAAAGATAAAAAGAAAAAAAGGAAAATAACCCCACAATTATTCCGACAATTACATCTACGATTGGTCAGAGCCTTTTTTTACTTTGAATATATTTTTTATAAAAATTATGATTTCTAAACGTAATTAAAATAATAAAAACCAATATGCTAAAAATTAAAGTAATGGCATTGCACATTCATAAATTACCAAAATACGAAGCACTCATTGTTTGAATAAATTATAGACACAATAATACTCTATGCGGCTTTCTGATTTTTTCTATAATTGAAACATGAATAAGTTAAAGGCGGCAATTATTTCCATAATTTCCTTAGTTATTGTAGTTTTGATAGTGTTATTGGTTTTATTAGTTTACTATGTAAAATCATCTTGAATTATTACCATTATAGGTGTTGCAATTGGTTGTATTGATATTGGTTTTGGTGTATATATTATGAATTCAAAACGTCAAACATATACTAAAGCTTGTTGATTGTTTTGCATTGTTATGTTTCCGTTACTTGGTTGCCTTTTCTTTACTGTTTTTGGCACTTTTCCAATGAATCGTAATGACTGAAAACAACAAAATCTAGCTAATTCTAAATTCAATCATTTCGAGAAATATGATTACACTAAAGAATATTTTAAAAAAATAGGCAATGATGCAAATATTTTTGCTTATAGCTACAAAAATGAATTAAAACCTATCTATAAAAATAATTTTATTAGACCAATTATGGATAATTCACAAACATTAAATGAAATTATTACATTGATTCGTCGTGCTAAAAAATTTATTCATATCGAAACATTCATTTTACATGATGGCTTTTTTTTAAGAACTATCATGGCAGAATTAGTTAAGAAAGCCCAAGAGGGAATTGAAATTCGACTACTTTATGACTGGATGGGTTGTTTCCGTAAATTTAAAAAAACCCAAATTAAAGAATTACGTAGATATGGTGCTGAAGTTGGTATCTTTAATCCTCCAGGTATTAACGTCTTTAAAGGAGCGACTAATTATCGTTTACACCGTAAAGCCATTATTGTGGACAATAAATATGCCATATATGGTGGTAGTAATTTTGGCGACGAATATTTAGCGATGGACCGAAAAACCAATTATTGGAAAGATCAAAATTTTTTTATTGAAGGAGAAATTGTTAATAGTTTGAACATTGCCTTCATTGGTGATTGAACCAATTTTACTGATTACACCGTTTCTAAAAAACAACGTAATCTTTTATTGAATAATTTAGATAAATATTTATCAATCCATAAAACTGCATCATCTTGTTACATGCAATTTTGTACTAGCGCCCCTAATTACCAAGAAAAAGGTATTATGAACTTAATTGTTTTATTGGTTCTTAAAGCAAAAAAATCAATCAAAATTGTTACCCCCTATTTTATTCCAACTGAATTTTCCGATTCCATTTTAAATATTGCCGCACGTTCAGGAATAGATATACAAGTTATTTTACCTGGCAAATCTGATAATAAGAAATTTACAGTTCTCATGAACCGTGGCCGATATACCGAGTTGCTTAAGATGAATTATAAAATTTATGAATATGATGGGTTCATCCATTCCAAATACTTAATTATTGATGACCAATATGTTTTTATCACGACTGCTAATTTTGATTACCGTTCCTTTTGAAATAATTTTGAAAGTGGTATTTTGATAGAAAACTCACAATTCGTTAAGCAAATGTTAAACATTTTTGAACACGACTTAAAAAATAGTATCCGTATTACAGAAACAATGAATAAAAAGTTTATATCATTCATAAATAAATGTAAATTAGCTATTTACAATCTTTACAAACCGCTGCTTTAACCATTAATTGAACTATTTAGTTTTTGTATTGGTTTGTATATTATTATGGAAATAGGTAGAACAAAAGCTAATGTAACACCATAGATTGGTAAATTAAATATAAAACTACCATATCAATTATTTAGTGTTCACCATAATACGCCAGCAATTGTATGAATTAATAATTTTAAAAAAATTAAAAGAGTTATTAAAAAACTAAATAAAACTAATTGCAATCAAGTTTTATTGAGCTTAACACATTTATCGAAAAATATAAATGGTGCGAAAATATAAAGCGCTAAAATGTATTCTAATAATAAATCTCAAAAGTTAGCGACAGTTGGTGGGATTATTAATAACAATCATGGTGTAATTAATCAAAAAGTCCACTTTCATTTCATTTTTTTGATTAATTGCATTCCATAGATATAACCAATCAAGTATAGTTCTAACCCGTATCCATTAATGATTGGTATAAAATAAAATATTACTTTTAATACTAAACAAATACTAACTAAAATGCCAGTTATAGTTATTCAATAAATTTCACTTTTATTTTTTTGCATATAAAAAGTCCTTCTGTAGTTGGTGCAGAAGGACTTATTCAAAATGTTGAACTCCCTCCGCAAGTTTTAACTTGATCAGGTTTAAGGGTGTTTCTCAACTAATCTTAAGATTAGTACCCCTGTTTAAAATTTTCAATGGGGCGTCTAATGGGACTTGAACCCATGAGTGCCTGAGTCACAGTCAGGTGCGTTAGCCAGCTTCGCCATAGACGCCATATGGTTAGGTTAAATATTATAAGATAGATAAAGTTGCCATAATAACTTTGTTAACACCGCCAAACTTAAAACTTTTAAAACACTCCCACCATTTATATAATTAGGTAAATTTAATTTACTAATTGGTTTTAAAGTTTTTATTGATAAATAGGGAGAGGATGAGAGAAATATAAATTACGCCAATTGTTAAAACTAATATTAGTTGATTAATCCGAGAAAAAAATCATTGTCGTTTAAACTTAATTTTTAATACTAAAAGTTTAAGGAGAGATATTGCTTTCACACATATTGTCATTCATTAAATATAATTCATTGATAATTAATTACATATGAATCACATTTACAAAGAATGACTAAACTCATCAAAATTAACTTTAATCGAAAAGAAAGCAATTAAAAAACTTTCTATAAAAGAACGAGACACTTATTTCCCCAATGAACTATTAACTTTTGGTACCGCTGGTGTACGTGGCAAGATGGGCATGGGGACGGCAAGAATGAATCGTTTTACTTACGCTAACCTTGCGAATGCATATGGACGATATATTATTAAACAACATGGGTTAAACAAAACTATAGTCATCGGTCATGATAACCGTTTGAATTCAGATAAATTTGCCATATTGTGTGCCGAACTACTATCATCACTCGGTATTAAGGTTTTATTGTTTGCCAATAATCAACTAATGCCCACACCAATCGTTTCTTATGCCATTAGAGAAACGAAATCGGTTGGTGGGTTAATTATCACAGCCAGCCATAATCCAAAAGAATATAATGGGTTTAAGGCATATGCTGATGATGGTGGACAAATATTACCGGATGCCGCTAACCAAATTTCTACATTCTTGAATAAGCCCAAAGACATTTTAAAGTTAGAGTGTAAACCTAATTACAAATTAATCAAATATTTATCTAATAGTGTAATAAATAATTATTTAAGAAGCGCACGCGTGGTACTAATTAATAAAAAAGAAATTAAACATGGTAAGTACGATCCGATTATGCTAACAACACATCATGGTACCGCTTCTAAACTATTACCTCAATTTTTAAAATCGTTAAATTTTAATGTTAAACCAATTAAGAGCCAAACATTCTTTAGCCCCACGTTTGTTAACTCACCAATTTCTAACCCTGAGGATTTTAATTCATTTGATCAATCAATTAAGGAGGCAGATAAACTAGACAGTGACTTTTGTATTGGGGTTGATCCAGATGCTGACCGGATGGCGGTTTGTTTAAAACATCAAGGCCAATGACGTTTAATTAGCGGTAATGAAATGGGTATCATTTATACATATTATTGTCTTAAAAATCGTCATTTCACAAAAACACCATACGTTATTTCCTCATATGTTTCTACATATTTAATCGATCGAATTGTAAAAGCATATAAAGGCAAGGTATACCGCACTGGAACTGGTTTTAAATGAATGGGGGCAAAAGTTACAGAAATTGGTAATAGGGAGTCATTCGTTGTTGCTTTTGAAGAAGCGATAGGAGCATTAAATACTACAATTAACCGTGATAAAGATTCTTTTACCGCTTCTGCCTTAGCACTTGAGATTCGTGAAGTGTATCGTAAAAAAGGAATGGATTTTGTAGATATTCTTGAAAAAGAAATCTATCCCAAATATGGACAATGATTTGGTAAAACCGTATCATTTACTTATGATGTGCTTGATTGAAAGCCAGTAGTTAAAAGTAAAATGGATTTATTAAAAAAATATAAACATAACACTATCGGCGATTTAAAGATTAAAAAAATTTTATGGAATAAAATTGGCGATTGTTTAGAATGACATCTAGACAATGATTCATGAATTAAATTTAGATTAAGTGGTACTGAACCTAAATTTAAAATATATTACAATCTCTTTGGTGACGATATGTCTATTTTATTAAATCAATATAATAAATTGGATTTGTTATTCAAACAAATGTTAGGAGTATAAATATGAAAAAATATATTTTAGGAAACTGAAAAATGTATAAATCACAAAATGATATTCAATTATTTTGTCAAACATTTAATGACTTATTAAATAATGATAAAATTTTAGTTAGTCTCAATACTGCTATCGGTATCGCACCAACATACATTGGTTTATCTACATTTCAAAAATACAATAATACTAAAACATTATTAATGGCACAAAATGCTAACGCTGAAATTAATGGTGCATATACTGGAGAAGTTTCATATACACTACTAAAAGATATCCAAGTAAATGCGGTTCTGTTAGGTCATTCAGAAGTGCGTTCTCATTTACATGAAACTGATGCTTGTGTTAATAAAAAAGTTTTAAATTTGTTAAAAGCAGACATAACTGTTGTTCTTTGTATCGGCGAAACCTTAGAGCAATTTGAAAAAAATCAAACTCAAAATATTTTAACTCAACAACTAAAAGATGATTTAGCCAGTCTTGATTTATCAAATATCAAAAATCTAATTATTGCTTATGAACCCATTTGGGCAATAGGCACAGGCAAAACTGCTACAATCGGAATTGTAGAAAAAACTTTAGGTGAAATTAAACAAATCTTACAAGACATGTTTTCCAATCAATCTAATACCATTCCTTTACTTTATGGTGGTAGTGTTAATGAAAAGAATGCCAAAGATATATTGCATGCAAAAAATGTTGATGGAGTATTAGTTGGTGGCGCTTCTTTAGACCCCCATAAATTTTATAATATCATTCAGTCTACTCCTGAATACGTAAAGGCACAACAATGAAAAAAATAATTTTAATTATTATGGATGGTGTCGGCATACGCAAAGTCCGTGAAGGTAATGCCGTTGCCTTAGCTAAAAAACCTAATTTAGATATGCTGATAGATAAATACCCACATACACAACTATTGGCTTCTGAAGAAGCAGTCGGTTTACCTAAAGGACAAATGGGTAATTCCGAAGTTGGCCATTTAAATATTGGTGCTGGGCGCATTGTATATACTGGTTTATCTCTTATTAATAAAGACTTACAAACCGGTAATTTTTATCAGAACAAAGCTTTTTTAGCTGCCATAGAACATGTTAAAAAACACAATAGTAAACTACACATCATGGGGTTAGCTAGTTTTGGTGGCGTCCATGCCAATTTAAATCACACAATCGGTATTTTTAAAATAGCATCTGAAAATAAAATCAACACAATTTTTCATGCTTTTGGCGACGGAAGAGATGTACCACCTAAAACATTATTAGATGATTTTAAAACAGCAATTTTACCAGCTTTAAAATCATGCAACATTAAATTAGGTGTGATTGCTGGCAGATACTATGCAATGGATCGTGATAAACGATGGGGACGCGAAGAATTAGCATACCAAGCATTGATTGGCAATCCACAACACACATATGCCGATCCCTTCGCCTACATTCAAGAAATGTATAACAAAGACATTACTGATGAATTCATTATGCCAGCACTAAATAATAGTTATCCTAAAGAAATGGTTAGTATTCAAGATAATGATGCCGTCATTTTTGTTAACTTTCGTCCAGACCGAGCACGTGAAATGTCGCATATGATTTTTGGTTCTACGTATTACGAATATACTCCTAGCATCAGAAGACATGATTTATTTTATGTTACCATGATGGCATATGAAGGAATCAAACCATCTATGATTGCCTATCCGCCAACTAAATTAAAAAATGTATTAGGAGAAGTATTAGCTAACAATCAATTAAGCCAATTAAGAATTGCTGAAACTGAAAAATATGCTCATGTGACTTTCTTTTTTGATGGCGGTGAAGAAATCAATTATCCTTTGGAAACCAAAATAATTGTACCATCTCCTAAAATAGCCGCCTATGACTTAAAACCAGAAATGTCAGCACCGGAAGTATGTAATAAACTATTAGAGAACATGCTTAATAACGATGTTATTATTTGTAATTTTGCTAATGGTGATATGGTAGGCCATACCGGAAATTTACAAGCCACAATCCGAGCAATTGAAACCGTGGATACCATGATTGGTAAAATTTATCAGAAAGCAATTGAAAATAATTACACTTTATTTGTTACAGCAGATCACGGTAATGCTGATGAAGAAATAGATGAACATGGTAATAAAGTAACTGCACATACTTTAAGCCCTGTTCCTTTCATCGTTACAGATACAAATATAAAATTAAAAAATAATGGCAAATTAAGTAATATTGCACCAACTATGTTAGATTATATGGGAGTACCCATCCCTAAAGAAATGGATGAGCCTTCTTTAATAACTCCCTAACATATAATTAAGTTTAATTGGCCCGTTGGTGAAGCGACTTAACACACTGCCCTCTCAAGGCAGCATTCATCGGTTTGAATCCGATACGGGTCACCATTGGGATGTAGCCAAGCGGTAAGGCTTCGGATTCTGAATCCGACATGCGGTGGTTCGAACCCACCCATCCCAGCCAAATCTTTACCAAATAACGAAATGATTTGGTAAAGACCAACCAGTTTTATACATTCGTGTAGCTGAATTAGTTTAGTGGTAAAACAAGAGCATGGTAAGCTCTAGCCCCGAGTTCAATTCCCGGATTCAGCACCAGAAAACTATTGGCAATATGCCAATAGTTTTTATTTTATTTTTGAAGTGTTCTGAGTTATGGATTATTGAGATTCAAGTTTAACAACTCTTTTTTTAAGATTAGCTAAACGAATGTTGACGGTTTTAAATCCACCCCGCATTTCTTTGGCAAGATTTGCTAATGTGATACGAGGTGGTCTTGTAATATTTGGGCCAATAACTGGCGGGTTGCGTTTATTAGTTTTTGTAGCAACAATAATTTCCATCATCGACGCGACTTGGATCTTTTTTGTACTCAACGATTTTAATCTTTTTCACAATTACTATTATACAGACATTGAAAAATTTTCATTTTTCCCCAGCTTAAGCAGAGCTTAATAATTAAATAATTTGTATAAAAAGATAAAGATTTAAAATAATTAAGCACGTATTTTAATACTAAAGTTTAGCGCCTTTGCTGTTATCGTTTAAAAATTTATTTTTCATATCGTTACGTCATTTAATTAATTTATTATTAATCTTAGGATATTTGAGTGCTAGTATTTGAATCGCTAACATACCGGCGTTATAACTATTATTAATTCCCACCGTAGCTACGGGAATTGCTTTAGGCATTTGTACAATTGATAATAAAGCATCTAATCCGTTAAGATCTGCTTTAATTGGTACACCGATTACGGGTAGAATTGTTTGGCTTGCAATTACTCCGGGTAAATGAGCAGCTAATCCAGCTCCCGCGATGATTACTTCGCATCCTTTATTTTGTACGTTTTTTAAAGTAGTTGATAATTTTTCTGGTACACGATGAGCTGATAAAATAAATGATTCATATGGTATGCCAAATTCCTTTAAAACAGAAGCGCAACCACGCATTACTTCAATGTCTGATTTACTACCAAAGAAAATTGCTACTTTCATATCCAAGATTATACAATTCAAAATTATTTATTTTAAGCTAATTAAATTGTTATCTTCATGGATGCAAATAAATTTGTCAATAACGATTTTTATTCTTGTGGTGTAAATTTTCAACCTTTAAATGAAGGGATGTTATCTATTCAAGTTTTAGCAATATTTTCTGTGTTTGCGACTATTTCACCTATTGATGGTATGGTATCAAAACAATCTGTAGTGTCAGGCATTAGTTCATTAGAAAAGGAATAATCACCAACTATAAATTTTGATAAATTAGGTGCAGACTCACAAAAAGATGACCCTATCTTTGTTAAAGTTAATTTACTAATGTCGACTATTTGACACCCAACATAATCTGGCGATCCTTCACTTGAACTAAAAACTAAACATGCACTATTAGGTATTTCACTTAACTTAAGCCCATTAAAGTCAATTGTTGATCAATAGTCACAATATGATATGAAATTAGCGTTATTGCTTTTTGGTGCAATAGATTGTAGAGAAGTTAAACCACTAAAATCTACCGAATTGAAATTACAATTATGTAAAAAAGATAAACCAATAGTTTCTACTTTACTCAAACCATCAAAGTTCAATTGTGTATTAACATTAAACGAAGTATCTAGAAAGTTATTACCAATAGAAACTACATTACTCATTCCCTGAAAATCAATTGATGTTAATGATGAAAAACCATTTAATCAATTTTTCTCGATATTCGTTACTTTTGAATATGTATTAGAAAAAATAATGGATTTGATATCACTTTTAAGAATAGAAGCGCCATCAATGATAACGTTTTGGTCATTAGCTGGAGAACAAAAATTGGAAATTGGTGTATTGGAAGAATTAAAAGCAATTTTTATTCCATTAATTTTTGTTATCAGCGATGGAATATCTTTTACTTCGTTACTGCACCCTGCAGATAAAAAAGTAGTACCTCCAGTTAAAAATACAAATGATAATTTTCAGAATATTGATTTTACTCTGGAGTAACTATATTTCATTTAAGTGTCCCCCCATTTTTTCAGCCATTACCGATATCGGTTGATGAGCATACCAAATCCCCACTATTAGAACAATTTGAAGCAAAATTAGTATCAGAAAAACCAACTCAAACAAATTCAACCATTTTCCGTGGAATTCATGAAATATTACCAACTGAAATAGAATTAAGCGAAGTGCAACCGCTTAATCAGTTATCACCAATCGATGATAGATTTATTAGTTTACTAAAATCAATTGATGTTAGTGAAGTACAACCAGATAACCATTCATAGCCAATGGTTGATAAATTAGTTAATGCACCAAAGTTTATTGATGTTAATCCAATGCAACCATACAATCAAGAATTGCGAACCGACGTTAGATTGGTTATGGCACTAAAATCAACTGATGTTAATGAAGTACAATTAAGCAATCAGTTATCACCAACTGTCGTTAATTTAGTTAACCCATTAAAGTCAATTGATGTTAATGAAGTACAATCAGCCAATCAATTATTTTTGACAGATGATAGATTTACTAAATCTTTAAATGTTACCGATTGAAGCATCGAACATGATATTAATCAATCGTCACCCACGGATTCAAGCTTAGATAATTTAGAAAAGTTAACAGAAGTAATTGTAGAACACCCATTTAATCATTCATTACCAACTGAAACTAAATTTGATAATGGAGAAAAGTCAACAGATGTTAAAGATTTACATTTGTATAGTCAATAATTACCAACTGATGCTAGATTAGCTAATCCACTAAAATTGATTGACGTTAATGAGCTACAACCTCAAAACCAATTGTCATCAACTTTTGTAATTTCTGAATAGGTTTTGCCAAAGCTTACACTAACAATTTTTGTTCTAGAAATACTTTGCCCATTGATTACAAAATCACCAATCTGACTACAGAAATTAGACATTGGTGTATTGGAAGAATTAAAAGTAATTTTTGTTCCATCAGTTGTAAGTAAAGTCCCATCAATGTTAGTAGGTTTTAAATGTCATACGAAATTCTTTTGTACCGGTTCATATCCATCTACTTTATAAGTAAATTTAAGGTTATAGTCTTTGGGTTGTGCGGTTGCTGCAAGTGTAATTGTTCCATCGGATGCAATACTAATCTCTGGGTCAGCAGAAACCCTGGTATATTCCCCTCCGGTAATAGTTGGGGTTAGACTATTAAATGTTTGGGTTTGAGCGTTGTAATCTGTTGTATTATCTAGATTTGTGACATCGGGGGCATTGCCGTTATTGAGATTTCATACGAAATCTTTTTCCACAGATGCACAATTATCTACCAAATAGAAAAAATGAATTTCATATTTTTTTGGTAATGCAGTAGGCGCAAGAGTAATTGTACCATCGGATGCGATATCGATACCAGCATCTGCCGAAATTCTACCGTATACACCGCCAAGTATGGTAGGTGTTAAACCATTAAATGTTTGAGCTTTACCGTTATACTTTGATGTGTTAGTTAGATTAGTGACATCGGGAGCGATAGCATTATTTAAATATCATGTGAAATCTTTTTGTACTGGAGTGTATCCAGTCACTGTATAAGTGAACTTAAGATTGTAGCTATTTGGTTTTGCAGTAGAGGCAAGAGTAATTATTCCGTTAGATGCGATGCTAATATCAGTGTCGCCAGAAGTTCGCGTATATGTGCCTCCGTCAATGGTTGGCTTTAAACCATTAAATGTTTGGACCTTACCAGTATAGGTAGTTGTATTGGCTAAATTGGTTACATCGGGAGCATTGCCGTTATTGAGATGTCATACGAAATCTTTTTGTGCCGGAGTATATCCGTCCACTGTGTAAGTGAACTTAAGATTGTAGTCTTTTGGTTTCGCTGTAGAAGCAAGACTGATTTTTCCATCGGATGCGATGCTAATCTCTGAGTCAGCCGAAACCTTGGTATATATGCCGCCAGCTATTGTTGGAGTTAAACCATTAAATGTTTGTGCCTTACCATCATAAAACGTAGTGCTTGTTAAATTAGTGACATCAGGAGCATTGCCGTTATTGAGATGTCATACGAAATCTTTTTGCGCTAGTTCATATCCATCTACTTTGTAAGTGAACTTAAGATTGTAATCTTTTGGCAATGCAGTAGCATCAAGTGTAATCGTTCCGTCGGATGTGATGTTAATCCCAACGTCGCCTGATGTTCGCACATATATGCCTCCTTTAATGGAAGGTACTAAACCGTCAAACGTTTGAGTTTTGCCGTTATAACTCGTTGTTTTTGTTAAATTAGTAACATCAGGGGCTACGCCAGCATCCAAATGTCATACGAAGTTCTTTTGTACTGATTGATATCCGCTCACTGAGTAAGTGAAACTAATGTTATAGTCTCTCGGTTGTGCAGTAGCATCTAGCGTAATTATTCCATTTGTTGCAATACTAATGCCAACATTTGCATAGTCGGTAATATATGTCCCGCCAGCTATTGTTGGGGTTAAACCATTAAATGTTTGAATTTTGCCATCATAAAACGTAGTGTTTGTTAAATTAGTGACATCGGGGGCATTACCGTTATTGAGATGTCATACGAAGTCTTTTTGTGCTAGTTCATATCCATCTACTTTGTAAGTGAACTTAAGATTGTAGTCTTTTGGTTTCGCTGTAGAAACAAGACTGATTGTTCCATCGGATGCGACGCTAATCTCTGGGTCAGCAGAAACCTTGGTATATATGCCGCCAGCTATTGTTGGGTTTAAACCGCTAAATGTTTGTGTCTTACCATCATAACTTGTTGTATTGGTTAAATTAGTGACATCAGGAGCATTGCCGTTATTGAGATGTCATACGAAATCTTTTTGTACCGGAGTATATCCGTCCACTGTGTAAGTGAACTTAAGATTGTAGTCTTTGGGTAATGCAGTAGCATCAAGTGTAATCGTTCCATCTAGTGCAATGTCAATACCCGGATCAGCAGAAACCCTGGTATATTCCCCTCCGGTAATAGTTGGGGTTAAACCATTAAATGTTTGAATTTTGCCATCATAAAACGTAGTGTTTGTTAGATTGACAACATCAGGTATTCAGTCTGTTTTTAAAATTCAAGAAAAAGAATAATCGGCAGATAATGATTTTGTAATATAAGAAAAATTTAAAATGTATTCACCATAATCTGAAGTCGCCCCTGGTAAAGTAACCACACCATCTTTTGAAATAGATAAATTACCAGTCGAATTAATTAATTTATATATTCCTCCTTGTATGTATGGCAATAATTGAAATGTTTGGTCATTCCCGTCAAATTCACTAGTAGTATTCAAATCATCAAACATATCATTTATCATGTTGTTGTTTTGCAACATAATATTTTCATTGTTGTCAACAATAATGGGCACAGTTGCACCAAACACTGTAGATCCTATTCCTGATAGTAGAAGTAAGATTTTTAATTTCATATTTGTTTTTTTCTCCTCTATATTTTGTTATTCGTAAAAGGTAACTGTTCCAATGTTTGCACAACTTTATTAAACACAACATAAAGCGTGACAAATTCAGATTTACTAATCAGCATTCCATTTACTGGGTTAAAATCTCTCAACTAAATATTAAAAAGCAAGGATCAGCTAACGTCAAATCCTTGCTTTGAAAATAGTTTAAAAATCAAAAATACAAAACAACGTTGCTGTTTCTCTCTCGTCCTTTAAACTAACGCTTAGTTTATATCATAAAATAATGAAAATGTCCACTTTTAATTCGCATAAAACTGCCTAAAAGTGGTTTAAATGACAAGTATAATGATAAATAAAAACGATTAGAGACACAATCATTTTAAATAATACCAAAAGAACAATAATTTTTTTATTCTTGTGGCGTAAATTTTCATCCTTTAAATGAAGGAATGTTATCTATTCAAGTTTTAGCAATATCTTCTGTATTTGCGACTATTTCACCTATTGATGGTATGGTATCAAAACAATATGTAGTGTCAGGCATTAGTTCGCTAGAAAAGGAATAATCGCCAACAATAAATTTTGATAAATGTGGGGCTTTTTCACAAAAAGATGACCCTATCTTTGCTAAAGATAATTTACTGATATCAACAACCTGACATCCGACAGAATCTGGCAATTCTTCGCTTGAACTAAAATTTAAGCATGTACTATTTGGTATTTCAGTTAATTTAAATCCATAAAAATCAATTGTTGACAAATAGTCGCAATAGGATAAGAAAATAGCATTTTCGCTTTCTGGTGCAATAAATTGTAAAGAAGTTAAACCGCTGAAATCTACAGAATGGAAATTACAATTATGTAAAAAAGATAAACCAATTGTTTCCACTTTACTCAAACCATTAAAGTTTAAATGTGTGCCGATGGCAAAAGAATTATTCAAAAAATTATCACCGATAGACACTACATTACTCATCCCTTGAAAATCAATTGATGTTAATGATGAAAAACCGTTTAATCAATAATTCCCAATATTAGTTATGTTTGAGTATGTGTTAGAAAAAATAATAGATTTGATATCACTTTTAAGAATAGAAACGCCATTGATAATAACAGTTTCTCTTTTTGAACAAAAGGTTGATATTGATGTGTCTATTGAATAAAACTGAATCGTAGTACCATCAATTTTTGTTATCAACGATGGAGTGTCTTTTATTTCGCTATTAGCACATCCTGTAAATGAAAAAATTGTAATACTAATCAAAAAAACAAACAGTGGTTTTCTAAATTTTAAACTTACGATAAAACCACGTTTCAGTTTCATGTTTCTCCTTTTTGTTTTTGTTCTTCTACTGCCTTTATTCATTTTTGACCGTTATCGTTAGATGATGCTTTTATAGTTCCGTTTTTGGGGCATTTTAAAGCGAAATTTGTAGTTGAAAAACCAACTCAATGTCAATCAATAAATTTGCGTTCAATTCATGAAATATTACCTACTGAAATTGTTTGAATATTTGTGCAGCCATATAGTCAATTGTCCCCCACTGAAGATAGGTTTATTAATTCGCTAAAATCAATTGATGTTAGTGAAATACAACCGTGTAATCATTCGTAACTAATTGATGACAGATTTGTTAATCCATTAAAATTGATTGTTGTAATTTTACTGCAATCATACAATCAGCTGTCCCCTACCGAAGTTAGATTGGTTAATCCATTAAAGTCAATCGATATTAATGAACTACAACTAATCAATCAATTGTTACCAACTGATGTTAGATTAGCTAATCCATTAAAATTAATTGACGTCAACGAACTACAAGCGGCTAATCAATTGTTTCCAATAGATGAAAGTTTTGTTAATTTTCCAAAATCAATAGTTTCCAACTGCGAACATTGCAATAATCAATCGTTACCAACTGATTTTAATTTAGATAATTTAGAAAAATTAACAGATGTTATGGCAGAGCAAACGCTTAATCAATCGTTACCAACGGAAACTAAATTTGATAATGGAGAAAAGTCAACAGATGTTAACGAAGTACAACCATACAATCAATTGTCTCCAACGGACAATAAATTTGTTAGTCCATTAAAGTCAATCGATATTAACGAACTACAATATCATAATCAATCGTTATCAACTTCTGTGATTGCTAAATAGGAATTACCAAAACTTATATTTTTAATATCTTTCCTTGAAATATTCTGGCTATTAATTACAAAATCACCAATCTGACTGCAGAAATTAGACATCGGTGTATTTGAAGAATTAAAAGTAATTTTTGTTCCATTTGTTTTAAGCAAAACCCCATCCATTTCCACTTTTAGATGCCATACGAAATCTTTTTGCGCCGGAGCATATCCATCAACTGTATATGTAAATTTAAGATTGTAATCTTTTGGTTTCGCTGTAGAAGCAAGACTGATTGTTCCATCGGATACAATATCAATACCAGCGTCAGCAGAAACCCTGGTATATATGCCACCAGCTATTGTTGGTTTCAAGCCATTAAATGTTTGCACCTTACCATCATAAAACGTAGTGTTTGTTAAATTGGTAACATCAGGTGCCACACCAGTTTCTAAATGTCACACAAAATCTTTTGTCACTTGTTGATAGCCACTTACTATATAAGTGAAACTGAGATTGTAGTCTTTAGGTTTTGCAGTAGCATCAAGTGTAATCGTTCCATCGGATGCAATATCAATACCAGCGTCAGCAGAGGCTCTAGTATATTTCCCTCCGGTAATAGTTGGGGTTAAACCATTAAATGTTTGCGCCTTACCATCATAAAATGTAGTGTTTGTTAAATTGGTAACATCGGGTGCCGCACCAGTTTCTAAATGTCACACAAAATCTTTTTCTATTGGTTCGTACCAACTAACTTTATAAGTAAATTTAAGATTATAGTCTTGCGGTAATGCAGTAGCATCTAGTGTAACCGTTCCATCTAGTGCAATGTCAATACCCGAATCAGCAGAAACTCTAGTATATTCTCCTCCGGCAATGGTTGGGGTTAGGCCATTAAACGTTTGAATTTTGCCATCATAAAACGTAGTGTTTGTTAAATTAGTGACATCAGGAACTTCACTATTATCTAGAAACCAAGAAAAAGAATAATTATCAGAAGATTGTTTTGTTGTATAAGAAAAATTTAAAATATATTCATTGGTAGCGAAAGTTTCTTTTGGCAAAGTAATCGTACCGTCTCTAGAAATAGATAAATTACCAGTTGACTTTATAAACTTATACGTCCCTCCAACTACAGATGGAGATAACTTATATGTTTGATCGTTATTATTAAATTTACTAGTGACGCTTAAGTTGTCAAACATGTCATCTATTTTGTTAACATGTGTTGTAAAAGATGTGTTAACGTTATTAATAATATTAGATGTTTCCGTAGCAACTAGTACCGCTCCAGCGCCTAATGTAAATAAAAGCTTTAGCTTTAACATCTTGCCTTTGTGCCTATGGATTAATTATCATGTCCGCAATTATTTGCGCAATCGTTGCAACCGTACTAATTACACCAAGAACAATTCCTATGTATCCTAACATTTTAGCAATCGGAGATCTACCTACTTTTTTAAGAGCGTCTTTAGCCTTTTCACCATTTTTATAAGCATTAACAGCATTATCAAAATCTGTTTCTGCATTTTCAGCAACGCTTAATTTATTTGCATAGGTAGCAGTATCTCTATCCATATTGTTTGTTGCGGTAGTGTTATCTATATAAGAATCTACTTGGCTATCTTTATATTTAATATCTATAGTACGACCATTGTTGTTAGCGCGTGCGTTGTCACCCTCTACTATTTCAGTAATAAATGGAGTGGTTCTCCCAACAGCTTGTTGAGCTGGAACATTAACAGGTTTGAAAAAATTGTGCTCAAATATTTCTATATTTACCTGTGACCAATCGTGATTGAGTACGCTAGCATCAATTCCTCTATCAGTATTTCATAATATGTTTCCTGAGATATCGTGAGTAAATAAAGTTTTCATATCTTTGGCTTTACCAACATCGTCAGTAACTTTAATTGTGCCATTTTCTAAATTCATAAAATATCTTTGGTTGTTATGCATGAAAGAAGGACATTTGTCATTTAATACTGATGTAGCCATACTAAGAGCAGTTTTACTATTTGTGCAATCTTGAATGCTATCGAAGAAGCTCGTTACTACACCTGGATCACAATCATATTTGTTTACAAAATCGTCTATCATTGACACGAACTCATTATCTGTAGCCGTTAATTGACTGACGGTTGTCGTTCCAGCTTTAATATTAGTCACATACCCATTAGCATCGTTCAATGATTTAGTAACGGCAGCGGCTGTTCTATCACCTAATGCCGCTAAATAAGTTTTACTTCAAACAGACATACCGTAATATAGAAAATTATCGGCAACTGCTCATACATCAAAAGCTACATCTTGTTGAGATGCTGAAGTTTTTAATTTATTTCAAGGTGTCGTAAATTGTACATACAATTCATCGTCATGTGCTTTATCATCACTATTTAAATAATTAATTGCTTTTTTCCATGTATCTTGGTCTTTAAAAAGGTCCGAATTATTGTATGTAGTAATAATTGTTTCAGCACTTTTTTTTCTATCAGCAATATTCATTAAAGAATCGGTTACATTTATTACATCTTTTGAATCAATGCTGTCATTAAATGTTTTAATCTCTGATGTTAATTTTTGTGATGAATCATCTGTCATCTCATGATAATTACTAACAAAATTTGAGTAATCATTACCTTCTTGAGTCATAGTAACTATTTGTCAAATACTAACACCAATCATTGCCGCATTAAAAGCAACCTCTAAAAGAAATTTAACTCAAGCTATGACCCCGGCACCCGGAATTCCACAGAAAATTGCATCAGCTAAAGCTAACCCTGTACCAATTATTGTGGCTGCCAACATAACTCCGTTCGTATATTGATCTCATTGAAATTTTTCATCTATTTTGTAAACAGAATCTTGCGACATACTTTGGTACACTTTATAAACCGTACCAACTGATGCGCAAGTTTTAAGCAAGGTTTTAACATAGTTAATTTCGTGTTGGGTTTCAACATCGGCATTGTATTTTATGAAAACGTTGCTAAGAATATTTCCGTTTTCATCTTCTCATTTAATATCTTGTACGATTTTTGCATGCGGTGAAACATTATCAGCAATAACTCAATGCGCCTGTAATCAACCATCTTCATAATCGATATCGGTTACTTGCATAGCATAAAATTGATTTGTATGTAATTTACTATTAGTTGCCCCGGGTGAAGTAATACCGGCAAGTGCTTGTCCTGTCATTAAACATGGATATTCTGGGTCATCTAGAACATATCTTTTAGTAACTGGATCAATTTCACAGTCTTTCATAATATCATCGATTTTTGTTCTAAGAGCAGCTGTTGAACTAAAATACAAACTAGTAGAAGCATCATAGTCAGAAGCATTTAATTTAATAGGTGTAATATCGTTGTATCAAGTATTTTGACTAATATATTTAATTTCATCAAAATTCGTAGACAAGTTAAATTCAATAGTAGGAGTTTCTCTTCCTTCTTCTGTCGTAGAAGCTCATGTTACATTTGAACTTCCTGTTTTAGAGATTCCAGGTACTAATATCAATTTACATGTATGTGAATCAGTATCTTGATCCATGGAATCGATTTTCAAATGAGCAGTGTAGCCTGGCAAAATTTCAGCCATGCCAAATGTACTACCATCACCGTTGTAGCCAACAAAATTTAATTTGATTAAATTATTAGCCTCAGCTGAATGTGTGCCAGTAGTTGCTGTAACATCACTTATATCTTCTCTATATTCATCAAGAGGGGCACCATAACAACGGTTGTAATTGTAAGAACATAATTTGCCTATAAACTCTGTAGGAATTTCATCGCCGGTTTTTAATGAACCTGTTTCTGAATAATTAATTACATTTTTTAAGAATGCTGCTTGAACAGTTAAATCAGAATTTTGTTCTAAGTTTTTAGTTTTAATAGCATTTATTAAGATGTTCAAAGCATTACTAATAAGTTCAGAGTCATAGTCATATGATAAATATAAATTAGCATTTGTTTCTGCTAAAACAAGAGCTGTATTTAATTCATCGTTATCCATTAGGGAATCATTAGCTAAATTAAGTGCAGTAATTACTGCTTTTTTATAATCATCAATTGATTTGTTATTTCTAAGTTTAGAATCTAATTGCGCATAGGAATTGGCAGAATTTGATAATACTCCGCCACGATCATATTTGTAAATATTTGTATCCGCCACGCTTACCCCTAAAGCATTAGCAACATCAGTATAATGTTGATATCATTGAACATTATTTAGGGCCGGGGTTGAATCTTTAGAATTTTGTGGCGTAAAAGTGTTCATATCATTCAGCATGATACCTACTTCTTTATTAACATCAATGTTGGTATCAAATTGACTGTTATCATAGTTTAATTGGGCATCATATTTAGATAACAATTGATTTTTATAAAAACTTAAATCATCATTAGTAAGAGATAAGACTATATCGCTTGTTTTTGGTTTCGCAATTGCTGAATGTATATATATTAATGGTGTAGCAATAGCACCAGATGCAGCAAGAATGGCGCTAGTTGCTATTAAAAGTTTTGTTTTTGTTTTTATTTGATTGATTTTCATATTTGTTTTCTCCTAGTACATATTCTTATTCGTAAAAGGTAACTGTTCCAATATTGCCATAGTTTTGCTTGGTTAAACGATCTTGCAATCCTAAAGTAACATATTGTTCTGTTATAGTCTCAGTTCATGGCCCCATTACCGGATCAATGCCGCCTCCAGTTTTTTGTCAACCATCTATATTTACATCAAATCCGGTAATGTTGCCATCATCATCTTTAACTAATGAAAAAGAAACTTCAGGTTTTCTGTAATCACCAAGTCTTTCTATTCCATTGTATGAAATATCGTAGTTGTCATGTTGCGCATTAACAACTAAATACAATTGATTACCATTAAATACTTGGTTAATTTGTGCTTGTTGTGTAACATCAACAAAGTTTTTGTTGTCTATATTCATTAATCCCAAATCCTTAATAGATGTATAAAAAGTTTGTGAATAACGTTGCTTATAAATATCTTGGTTGTAATTCATACATACTATGCCAAAGTTCTTAGCATATGGTGCTTTGTAATCAGATGAACTCAGACTATAATTTTTGATAATGGTTGTTTTTCAATCTAATGTATAACTACCGTGTAATTGCGGCGATCCATTGTAAAAATAATTTGCATCAAAATCGTAAGCTAACATACTGTTAAGGTGATCTAAATTACCATTAACATCATATAAACCTATGTTATAGCAATGCGCAGAGGCGTCTCGACAAATGTAAATATATTTGTCCAATCCAAAGAGATCCATAATTGCTAACTTCATGCTATTTGGATCAGATAGGTCTTCAGTAGAATGCCAATCAAATGAAAATCTATATTTTCGAATAGATGTCAGTTCTACGCCAGTGGTTGTTGATGCTGCAAAGTGTTTATCGTCACTACCAGCAGGGATTCATCATCCACTGCCACTATCTGGTTTATATGGATTTGGTACCCAATGCTTAGGCCATGTCATATGGTCATCTATACAAAAATCACCAAATTGGTTATCGCCATTTAATATTGCAGCTTTAAAATCCCTAACTAAACCGCCAGTATTTAAAACAGAATTCATGTCTACATACTTATTATTATTTATCGTAATACCATGAATTTTGATAAATGTATTTAAAAGAGTGTCGTCTAAAACAGAAAAGCTGGTCATTAATTTAGTTGCATTTAAATTAATTGAAAAAGAATGATGAGTTGTATATAAACAACCAATTTCTCCGCATTGTTCATCATAGTCAAGCTGAGGTAAGCCAATTGTGATTGAACTTGGTTGAATATCCATAATGAATGAAGGGCTGTCTCCTATTAGAGAATCATCTTTAATATTGGTAGTGCGATTCAATGAATTTAATTGCGTCATCTCATTGTTACGGTTAGATGAGATAACTGTAGTCGTAGCGCCAATGGCCGCACCTACTAATCCGATTACTCCAATTGCAGATAGCACACTTTTAATACGTTTTTGTTGTTTAATTATTTTTTTCATAATATCTCCTTGTTGAGTAGTTTTTGTAAACTAAATATCAAATAAAAAGCAAAGACCAGCTAGCGCTAAATCCTTGCTTAGGAAACATTTAAAAATAAAAGCACAGAAACAGCATCGCTGTTCTCTCTCTTAATCCCTTTAAATTAATGGTTAGTTTATATCATAAAATAATAGAAATGTCAATTTTTAAAATGAAATAGAATTTTTGGTTTATTTTAATTCATTTTTTTCTTATTCAAATTAATATAAAAAAATATTACTTTATGAAATTCTGAGAAAATCTTCAATTAAAATGATTTCGATTCCATTATTGACATTTAATGCTTTATTTTTCCCACAAATTATTATTTTTCTATTGTTGTCCTTAATTTTCAATAGGTTTTCACATTCGCGTTTGTAATTGTCCGTATTTAGTTCGTAACATACTTGCACGTATGTAATTTTATTTTTTAATGTTAATACAAAATCTATATCTATTTATCTTCATCAAAGCCAGCATTTTCTGGACTATTAGTGTCATCTTCTAGTCTTGTATTGTAATTAAAAGCTGTTAAAGCAATTGGGGCAGATAAAACGGCCGCAATTGGTATAAACAAAAACTTTATTTTTTTCATTTTATTTCAAACATTTTTTTAATAAACCGTGGTGCTTAGTCAATAATTTTTGCGCTTGTGAATAAGTTAAATGTTTCTTAATCATCACAATCGCCGGTTTCACTTTATTATAAGTAGTTATCATCACCTTTGCGACTTCATCGTCATTTGCTTTAGTAATCTTCTTAACTAGATTATGTGCACGAGCAATCAGCTTAAGATTGGTAGGTTGAACATCAACCATTAAATTACCATAAACCTTACCAATCTTAACCATTGCTCCTGTTGATAACATATTCAAAATGATTTTTTGAGCAGTCCCTGATTTCATTCTCGTTGAACCAACAATGGTTTCAGGACCTGTAACAGCCTCAATTTTAATTTGAGCTATTTTACCAATAACTGAATTATTGCTGGTAGCAATACTAATAGTTTTGCAACCTAATTTATTAGCATATTTTAACCCACTAACTACATATGGTGTACGACCACTTGCACTAATACCTACAAGCACATCATTCTTATTTAATTTAATATATTTAAGATCATTAACAACCATTTGTTCATCATCTTCTGCACCTTCAATTGGTTTTCTTATAGCAATATCGCCGCCAGCAATTAGTCCAATCACCAATTTATCACTAACGCCATAAGTTGGCGGCATTTCACTTGCATCTAAAATTCCTAA
Source organism: Mycoplasmataceae bacterium (assembly GCA_031259945.1). Lineage (GTDB taxonomy): Bacteria > Bacillota_I > Bacilli_A > Mycoplasmatales > Mycoplasmoidaceae > Malacoplasma_A. The sequence goes on along the minus strand of JAIRKU010000002.1, from coordinate 18,729 downwards.
TCGACCACTAGTTCCAGCACCAATATAGATTAATCGCCCCTGATGTTCAAATGCTCAAGCTATGGCATCAATTGCTTGAGCGATATTTTTTAATTGTGTTTTTACAGCTAACGCCACTTGTTGATCTTGCTGATTTATTAATTCTGCTAATTTTAAAGTACTAACGGCATCAATGCCTTGCGTTTGATAGTTAATGTCTTCAGTAGATATCTTTGATAAATCAATCTTCTTATAACTTTGATGCTTCATTTAAATATTATATATTTTAAATATCTACGATTAACCATAAGAAAATTAACTTATCGAAGCAGTTTATGCATTTCAAAAAAACCTAAAAATTTTGGTAAATTAATTTTTTGATTATTGTTAGTGGTATGATCGTTTTATATTTCAAAAAATTGATGAAAATTAGTTTTAAATTAACGATTAATTATGGATGAGATTTCATATAGTCTATAACGACTTTATTAAATTCATCTTGTTTATCTAAACGAGCATTGATGTTTTTAATGTCGTTACCTTGTTCATTTAAACGAGAGACAATCGGTTCTAAAGCTTTCGTTAAAGCGTTATCAATAAGACTAGGAACTGTTTTGACAATCGCTTCAGCAATACGCTCTTCCAAATTTTTTTCTTGGCGGTTTGATAAGATCGGAGCCAATGACTAGTGGTTTGCGTTTGTTAGTTTTTACAGCAACAAGAACATTATCACCAACTTGCGCTGGATTATGATTTGATTTAAGAATTTTAGTTTCCTTTTTTATGCCTACATTATACAATCGTTTAAAAATATTGTATCCATTCTCCAATTAAGCAGAGCTTATTTTTAAAACAAAGAAACATTTTATCAAAGCGCTTTATGCATTTCAAAAAAACCTAAAAATTTAGGTAAGTTAATTTTTTGATTATTGTAAGTGATATGGCCGTTGTATATTCCAAAAAAATGATGAAAATTAGTTTTTATCAAACCTAAACCACGAGATTTAACATCACTCTTTTGGCCTAATGGTTCAAAATATAAATGAATGCGTTCATCCGGAGTATAAATTTCAATTTTACCCTTGTAAGGATTCGCATAATCATATTTAAAAAGTATGTCCCTAATATGCTCGCGATCGTTATCAATTCAAATAGCATTTTCAGGGTATAAAGCATTATTATGAAAAATTGTAAAATTAAATCCGATTAAATGATTTTGAAATTTAGTAGATCCGCTACTTCATGCTCAGTTTGTTGCTCGACGAAAATAACCACCCGATCAATCTATTGCAGCTAATATCTCGCTCGGCTTTAAAAAGATTGGTTCATTATTAATTTTTAAGTTTATTAATTCAACTTTTAATCCTGCTCTTTTTTCAGTAAATGATCAATGATCAAAATCAATTGGGTTTACAACGCGTAGTGGTTTGTTTGCTAAATTTAATTCCACTTGATATTCTAAACTAATCATATTTTTAAAGTTAAAAGTTCCTTTAATATTACCTTCATCAATATTACTTTGAATAAGAAAATGACAGTTTTTAGATGAATGCTCGATTTTATTGAAGTCAAAATCATCAGTAAATTTAATAGTGTGATTAAAAATGGTTTTTTGTCAATTAGCAATTAATCCTTCACTGATGCGATAAACGTATCCAAAGACATTTTTAACAGTAGCAACGTCCACGAAAGCTAAACCGATTACAAATTCACTAGTAACAAAACTTACAAAATGAAATTTATGAAAGCCAATTTTCTTTTTTAGTTTGCTTACTCTTTTATCTCAAAAATTATGCAATGTATAATCATGTCAATTAAATTCTATTTTTTCATCATGAACGCCGTAATTAACTTTATTAGTGTCTTTATCTACTAACTTAACCATTTGGTTTGATTATACATTGATAAAATAAAGCTTTTTTAATAGTTATTTCTTTGTAACAAAAACGTTAAATGTTATCAAATTTACCACTAATGGCATTGTGGTAAATACGTATCACTTCACGACGTGAAAATTGAATTGGATTAGATATGCCACAAAAATCTTTCATTGCTTTCTTAGCCATTTGACGAATATCTTTCTTAGAAATTTTTGGTTGCACTTCACTTAAATTGCTTGGTACCCCTAGCGCTTTTGTAAAAGCAATAAGATTACGTATTGTTTCTTGAGCTTTACCGAATACATCTTCTGAGGCATTGTTCATTTGCATAAAGCGACTTAAATTAGCGATTTTAGGTACAATTTTTTTTGATTTTAATTCGTAATCTAATACATATGGCAGAAGGACGGCATTAGCTAATCCGTGCGGTGTATTAAATACACCACTCATCGCATGAGACATAGAATGAATAAAACCCAATGACGCACTATTAAAAGCTAATCCTCCTAAAAATTCGGCATAGGCCATTTTTTCACGAGCAAATTTATTATCAGTTTTTTCATATACAAGCGGTAGATGTTGGTATACAATTCGCATTGTTTGTCTGGCATAAGTTCTACTAGTTAAATTACTAAAAATAGATAGTTCTGCTTCAATACCATGCACAAGTGCATCAATACCAACTCAAGCCGACTGTTTGGCTGGCAAACCTAACATCAAGTTACTATCATCCACAATTGCATGCGGTTGAATATTCTTATCAACAAGTGTCATTTTGAAATGTTTTACTTCATCTGTAATAACTGCAGCATTAGTAACATCACTTCCCGTACCAGCAGTTGTGTTAATAGCAATAATTGGAGCAATGGAAACATTGGGCGTAACATTTAAACCTTGAAATTTTTTCAGTTCTCGTCCTTTATTGGAAAGAACTAAACTAGCTCCTTTAATAGCATCGTGCGCACTACCACCACCAATTGAAATTAATGCATCAGATTTAGATGTTTGGTACATATCAATAATTTTTTGGACCACTTGGATTGACGGATTAGGTTGAACGCCATCAAAGATGGTATATTTAATTTTAAGATAATCTAATTGCTTTATTACTGCTTGGACTACTCCAGTTTTTATTAAAACCGGATCAGTTACAAGCAAAGGGCTATTGAATTTAAAATTATTGGCAATAATCTTAAAATTGTTTATACCGTCCATACCTAAAAGACTAATTTCAGGATATTGAGAAATATTGTCTTTTTCTGCTCACTCACGTAACATTGGTACTCAAATTTGAAACAATTTTACATGTTTAGCAATTTGCAATAAGCGTCGAGTTGGTTTTCATTTTAAAAGAGTAGTAAAAACTTGGTAAATCATTACAAAACCCTCCGTGTCTGTTTATTTAATCCCATAATTTCGGTAATTTTTTTACCTAAAATATCTCCACACGTTTCTCAACGCTTAGGATGTTTAATAAATTCATAATACATTTTCTCAAAGTCATCTTTAAATGCTTCAATCGAAGAACCTAAATATTTAAAAATCTTTGTAATTTGATCATAATGGCGACGTAATTGAGTGTTGACCATATCTAAAGATTCATAGGCAATGACAACTTCAAATTGATGATAATGTTGAATATTTTCAGCAATTTTTTTAGTTTCATCACTAAGTGGAGCATTATTGTAAGCATTCTTAGTTAAAATATCGGCTTGTGCTAAATTACGATAAATTCGGCGAAGTGCATGATGACTATGTGCCTCCTTGCACTGTTTATAATATTTTAAAGTTTGTAAGATTCCACTAAAAGCACAAGCATTAATAAAATCATCTTTTTTCTCAAGATTAAAACATGCTTCTAAAGCTAATGGAATATTATGCAAATAATACAACAAATCATTAATGCCTCATTTGTGGACTTTATGACAACTATTAAAAACCATATTAGGGATAAGAGCCTTTCAAGCTGTCTGATTATTTTTCCATACAATTCCTGTGCCATATGACGACATATGGCCCGCTATAGTTTCGATACAATATATATGAGCATGATTATTATTCGACTGTTTGGCAATATCATGGATATAGCGATTACCATAACTAATAATTAAATCTAAATTATGGTCAACCTTAATCATATCTTGACGTATATCGGTTGGATATAAAATACATTGTGTGTGTCGGTTTTTAATGCGGCGTGATAATTTAAGAATATTTTTAGAAATTAACAAAGTATTTTTTTCAAAAATAATACCTACTTTTTTAAAATGATTTTCACGAATTAAACACATCAAATAATGAAATGATTTAATTCCAATAATTAAATGTGGACACGTTTGAAAAGTAAGCATAATAACTATTTTGAGACAGGTATTATACTTATATAATAAGAGACAAAATGATTACTTGTTTTATATTAGATGATTTAGTATGATTAGTTTTGTAATTAAGTTTTATGAATAGTTATTTCTATTCTTAGCATTCTTACATTAATATAGCAATCAATAAAGGAAGAAACTAAATTATGCAAGATAATAAATCAACACAGTCGGTAAAGATAATAAGAAAATGACATGTTATTAATCGTTTTATAACTATCAACTTCTTTTATTCATTATCAATATTAATTTCTGTTATTTTATTATGTGTTTGAGCAATCGGCTTTAGTCGTGATGTCCCACATGACACCATTATCTATTTCCCAATTGCTTGAGCAATGTGCGTCATTTTTGTTATAGGTTTAGTTTTCTTTGGTTTCAATTTGTATTATTGTGTTAAGTACTTAAAACATCATAAAAAGAATCAAGATCACACCTATTTTATGATTCATTTAATTTCTTGTTTTATTCCATTCGTTGGTATGATTCATGAATTAATTGCTCAAGTTAAATTAGCACCAGTTCGTATCCAACACTTAATTATCAAAAAAGAACGAAAATTGTATCATAACATCTCACTTCATGTATTACGAATCATTGCTAGCATTTTAATACTACTTTTGGGAGTACTAGGAACGTTTGTTGTTTCTAATATATTTGTTAAGTATGATCCCAGTAATTATGGCGATTCCTTAGGTGCAGGTTTTAAAGCCAATATCGAAGATGATCGTACTTCTGAGACAAAACAAATGTTATCTGGCGTTAACTACAGCGCAATCACATACAATGTTGGGTTTAATGCTTACAATCATGACATGCATTTCTTTATGGATGCGCCTGGACATTTTTTAAACGGACAAAGTTGAGCACAAAGTCGTGAAGCTGTTGACCAATCACTTAACGGTATTGCTCGTGTAATTGGATATGGGCATGATACAAATACTATCAATTGAAATGAAAAAAGTGTTGGAGCAATGAATGTTCAGGGTGTTAGAGATATTTATAAAAGTACCTATTTTGATAGTTTAGATACGTCCACTGATAAAATTGGTGATTGACAGTCTGATTCATTAATAGATAAACCATATATTGATGTTGATGATTCTAGTTATTCTAATGACTCAACATCTGTTGCGGGAGAAGATGGTTTATTTGACTTTATGTCCTTTGAAGAACTTGACCAAAATTCAACGCGCAGTTATTACATGCCTGAATATGATTATTTACGTAATAAACCAATTCTTAATAATACTTCAGATGATCCAAATAGCCCAACTATCGCTTCTAATCCTGTAAAAGATTTTTATGCTTCAGTTTATGCTTATAACTATGTTATCCCATTAGTTCCTGTGCCTCTAAACCAAATGCACGGACAAGTCGAAGGCGGTCTATGCTCATTTAGTAAGTATACTATTGAAGATTCGCACCGATATGCTTTACCTAGTATTTCTGGAATAATGGGGTTATTCCAACTACGTAGATGTTTAATCGTCAACGTCATTGACACCAATATAGCAAACACCGATCATCCAGAATTAGGTAATCGTAAGTTCGTTTATATTACAGGTCACTTAGACGCTTATGATAAAGGTGGTTCAGTAAGACGTAGACAATTAGAAGAAGTTAATAAGTTATTTCAAACTGAATACGATAAAGGTAATTATGTTATGATGGCAGCCGATTGAAACTTAACATTACCTCAAACTAAAGGTTATGAAGGTAACGATATGTATGATTCTAACGATGTCGCTCATCGTTATCAAAATGATAACTCAATTCAACCATGAGAATATCATGATTTCAAACTTAATGGCGATGTTGTTAATCCATCTAATAGCGATTGAGTAACCTACAAGAATTACAATGAATATAATGATGGCGAAGTAATTCCAGCTGGTACAATATGTACTTTTAACTCATTAAACCCAAATAGCGGTGTAGATTATGTTAAGCCATGAGAAGATCCACAACAAGATTCTTATAACCCTAACGGTTACTATGGTACTGATTATGGTTCACGATATAGTTATGAAGAACCCAATAGTACTGAAGAATACATCGCATTAAAAGATATTGTTAAAAACGGTGATAGTACTTCACCGTTAATAAATGGTGGGAAAAATAATGATTTATGACGTTATAAAGTTGAGTCAACTTACCGTAATGTTTCTCTTTCACAAGCCGTACGTAAAGAACAATTACCCGTTGCTTTTGCTGATCCTGAGTCTAGCAAACAACCTTTGGCATCATTTTTCGGCAATCATGCTGTGCCTTCTTTAAGAGATGCTGGAATTAGATATGCTGGCGATGATTCTGTTCGTTCTGAAGGCGACAAGAAAATTTATAAAGCAAACATTGATGGATTTTTAGTTTCCAATAATATCCGAGTTCTTTACACCAATGGTTATGATAATAATTTTGCTTATGCTGATCATATGCCAGTGTCAATTAAATTTCAGTTAAGAACTAATTAATCTTTTGCATTATGCCACGTAAGCATCTAGTAGCTAATCAAACTAATAAAAAGCAACAATCTCAAGCTAAGCTATGACAAAAATTAGCGAGAGAAATTAAAGCTGCTGTTAAAGTAGGTGGCCCTAATTTAGAAGCTAACCCTAGATTAAAAGCGGCAGTAGATAAAGCTTTGCAAAATAATTTATCACGTGAATCAATCGAACGAAACATTAATGGTTCCAATAAAGATAATGTTGAAATGCTAGTAAAAGAATTTGAATGCTATGGCCCCAATGGATTACAAATTGTAATTAGTGCATTAACTGATAATACCAATCGTACCATTAGTAATCTTAATGGTTATTTGTCAAAGTTGCATGGAGAAATCGCGAAACCAAATAGCGCAAAAATTTTCTTTGATTATCTTGGTTACATCGTTATGTACAAAGATAATTTTAATCTTGATAAACTTCTTGAATTAACATTCAATCATAACGTTGTGGACATCATAGAGCAAGAAGATGCATTTGAAATTAAAACTACAGTTAATGATTTTTACAAGATTAAAGGTATTTTAATCAATAATGGTGCCAAAATTTTTAATGCTGAAGTTCGTCTATTGCCGAAAAACCCAATTGAATCTCTAGATTCAGAAACAAAAGCTAGATTGGAAAAATTTATTGATGCTTGTGATCAAGATGATGATATTCAATGAGTGATTACCAATTACAATGATACTTTTTAAATTAATACTTTGCCTTAAAGTAAATCGTCATTAAAATATTTATAGTTTTTCAACAAAATTAATGAACAAATAACTTATTGGTAAAAATTAATAAATAGTAATATTATTAATATCATTAATATTTAAAAAAATGTTAGGAGACAAAATGACAGATGTTTTAAATGCATTAGTACAAGCTGTAGGAGAAACTACCAATAATGCTTTAGGGGCTTATATCGGAGCTGGTTTAGCAGCAATTGGAGGGTTAGGAGCGGGAATGGGCCAAGGTTATGCTGCTGGCAAGGCTTGTGAAGCAATTGCTCGTAATCCTGAGATGGAATCACGTGTACGTACCATGTTAATTGTTGGCGCAGCAATTGCTGAAACTTCAGCGATTTATGCATTAATTGTGGCATTACTATTAATCTTCGTTGTTCCTAAATAAATTACAAAATAACTTAAATTCATGAGTAGACAAAGTGTTAAGTTTTTAATATTTTTAGGTGCAGTAATTGTTGTCTTTTTACCTTTTAGTATTTTGCTTACATCTTGTCAGCCGTTAGACACACAAGGAATCGTTGATGATTTATTGCCTAATCTTTGAGTATTTTTAACACATATTTTTGCATGTGTTTTCTTATTAATCATAATTATGTGATTAGCTTGAAAACCAACTAAAACATATTTAGCTAAACGCCGTGCTTATATAGCTAACGAAATTGCTGAAGCGGAAAAATCACGTCGTGAAGCTTTTATTAAATTAAATGAAGCTGAACAAACGCGAATTCAAGCACATGCTCAAGCAAAAATTATTGTTGATAATGCCACTAATCAAGCTTATGCTCAAAAAGAAACAATCGAAAACGAAAGTAAAATAAATGCTAAAAAAATTATTGAAGACGCAAAACAGCAATCTCTAAAACTAGAAAAAAAGTTACGTGAAGATAATGAAAAACAGGTTTTAGATATCGCTTTTAGCGCCACCGAAGCATTATTACAAAAGAACTTTGATAAAAGTGATAATGATAAAATTGTCCAAGAATTTATCGACAAGTTGGCAAAGAAACAGGTTAAGACTAAATAGTTATGATATCAAGTATTAATAATAGTTATGCTGCAGTGTTATTTGATTTGGGTAAACAAAATAACAAATTACGAAATTATTTTGAATCAGCTACGGAATTATTAGGTTTATTAGAGCACAATGATGAATTTAGCCAATTAATTGGTAACACTAGCATCGATAAAAATGAGCGCAGACAAATCGTAACGGATTTATTAGGTCACGATTTGGATGAAGCATTTATTTACTTTTTATGAACATTGATTGATTTTAATCGTGCGCGAGATTTAGTTCGAATAATAAAATTATTTTTAAAAATAACACAAGCTTATTACAAAATTAGTTATGTCCAGGTAACTTCAGCATATCCATTATCTGAAACACAAATAACAGATTTAAAAAAAGCTTTAAAGCAAGGAATGAATTTATCAGATGTTACTATTAACAATGAAATAGATTCAAATTTAATTGGTGGCATTAAATTAAGAACTAATGCCATTTCCATAGATGATACATTACGTAATAAATTAAATAAAATGCGCGAGAACTCATTTATACTTTCTCAGAAAGGGGAATAATATGCCACTTAAAAATGCTGATCAATTTTCCACAATAATTAAGGCTAAGATTGAAAAATATGCCAAAGGTGCAACTATTAGTGAAGAAGGCAAGGTTATTTCCATCGGCGATGGTATTGCTAATGTTACTGGGTTAGATAATGTTATGCTAAATGAATTAGTACAATTTGAAAACGGTTCATTTGGTATGGCACTTAATCTTGAAGCTGATTTTGTGGGTGTAGTAATGTTAGGTGAATTTGAAAACATTAATGAAAATAGTATCGTTAAACGAACTGGGAAAGTCGTTTCAGTTCCAGTAGGTGATACTTTACTTGGTAGAATCGTAGATCCGCTGGGTAATGCAATTGATGGTAAAGATGCAATTGTTGCTGAAAAATTTATGCCAATTGAGAAAATTGCTCCGGGCGTTATGGCACGTCAATCTGTAACACAACCATTAGAAACAGGTATCCTATCAATTGATTCTATGTTCCCTATCGGCAAGGGACAACGTGAACTAATTATCGGCGATCGACAAACTGGCAAGACTACTGTAGCGCTTGACACCATTCTTAACCAAAAAGGTAAAGATGTATATTGTGTATATGTTGCTATTGGTCAAAAAAATTCATCAGTAGCCCAACTTGTAAGAACATTGTCTGCTAAGGATGCCTTGGCTTATTCAGTTGTGGTCTCATCAACTGCTAGCGATATCCCGGCTTTAAAATACATCGCTCCATATACTGGTGTAACAATTGCGGAAGAATGAATGAGTAAGGGTAAAAATGTTTTAATTATTTATGATGACTTATCAAAACATGCCGTTGCATACCGCACTCTATCATTGCTTTTAAGACGACCACCAGGTCGTGAAGCATATCCAGGTGATGTCTTTTATTTACACTCGCGTTTACTTGAGCGTGCTTGTAGATTAAACGATGAAAATGGTGGTGGCTCAATCACTGCCCTTCCCATCATCGAAACACAAGCCGGTGATATTTCAGCTTATATTCCTACTAATGTTATTTCTATTACTGATGGACAGTTGTTTATGATGGCATCATTGTTTAATGCCGGGCAAAGACCAGCGATTGACGCCGGATTATCAGTGTCGCGTGTTGGTAGCGCCGCCCAAATTAAATGTATTAAACAAATGTCTGGATCGCTTAAATTAGAATTAGCACAATATCGTGAATTAGATGCTTTTAGTCAGTTTGGCAGTGATCTTGATGCAGAAACTAAAAAAATTCTAGAGCATGGTAAACGTGTGATGTTGATGATTAAACAACCGCAAAACCAACCATTACATCAAGTTGATGAAGCTGTTATGTTATTAACTGTTAAAGAACGATTAATTAAATGAATCCCAATGGAAAATTTTGATAATTTTAAAACTCAATTGCTCGTTCATATTCAAAAATCACCATTACGTGCTGAATTAGAAAAGAAATTAGAATTTGATAAAGAATTAACGGACAAATGAATTGCTGATTTAAAGCAATTCATTAAAACTTATATTTTAAGTATTAAAGACTATGACATTTCCAAATATGGTCTTGAAAGTGAATTAAATCAAGTTGAGGCAAAGAAAAAATAATTATGCAGTCTCTCGATAGAATTAAACGCCGTATTCGTTCAATCCAAACAACTTCTAAAATTACTGGGGCTATGAAATTAGTGGCAACAGCTAAAATGAAACGATTGATGAACCAATTTAAAATTGTGAGTGGTTTTTGTGGTGACTTTTATGGCATCATAGAAAATTTAGCTAAAACTATTCAACAAAATAAATCGATTAAAAAAACAGACGGTAACAAAACTTTATGAATCTTAATTGGTTCATCAATCGGATTGTGCGGTGCTTTTAATATCAATGTTTGCAAATATTTACTTAGTAAAATAAAATCTCAAGATAAAGTAATTGTAGTTGGCCGTCGTGGCACAAGTTATCTAAAATCACGAGGATACATGTCTAACATTATTGGTACTGTTGATTTTTCTGATAATAATTTAGATTATTTAGAAATGTTACCTTTATGTGAAGAAATCATTACACATTTTAATGATGAGAATTTTACAGCTGTAAATTTGGTTTATACTAAATTTGTTAATTCCCTAACATTTAATCCTTTACATATCCAACTATTACCTTTTGATAGTTCTTTATTTAAACATCTTGAAGATCAAGCAAAAATTATCCATGTCGATTTAGATGATAAAAATCGTGAAATTGAATACGAACCAAATAAAACAGAAATCCTTAAAAATATTATTCCCACTTTTATTGCTGCAAGTTTATTTGCTGCCGTTTGTGAGTCGCGATTGTGTGAAAACGGTTCACGACGTAATGCGATGGAGACAGCAACTGATAATGCTAAAGAATTAATTGACGAATTAACATTAGAATTTAATGATGCCCGTCAGCAGAACATTACACAGGAAATCAATGAAATTGTTGCAGGAGCTGACGGTAGCAACGGTTAGGATCAATTATGGAAAAAACAAATATTCAAAAAAAAAATAAAGATAACAATGGCGTAGTATATGAAGTACTAGGCCCTGTAGTTAATGTCAAGTTCCCTCCTAATAAATTACCTAATATTAATGATGCTATTAGCATAACTCGTCCAAATGGCGATAAAACAATCTTAGAAGTGGCACAAATCGTTGGCGATGATGTAGTCCGTTGTATTTCAATGGGTTCGACTGATGAATTACAAAGAGGGCAAGAAGTAGTACAAACTGGTGGACCAATTAAAGTACCAGTAGGTAACGGTGTTTTAGGTCGTATGTTTAATGTAGTCGGCCAACCAATTGATAATAAACCAATGCCTAAAGATGTAAAATATGTGAGTATCCATCGTGATCCCCCTTCATTTGCAGAACAAGCAACTACAACTGAGATCTTAGAAACCGGCATCAAAGTAATTGATTTACTTATTCCCTATGTCAAGGGTGGTAAGATTGGTTTATTTGGTGGCGCTGGTGTTGGTAAAACTGTCTTAGTTCAAGAATTGATTCATAATATTGCGACCGGACATGGCGGTTTATCTGTATTTGCTGGTGTTGGTGAAAGAACACGTGAAGGAAATGATCTTTATCATGAGATGATTGAAGGTGGCGTAATTGACAAAACAGCTTTGGTTTTTGGCCAAATGAATGAACCGCCAGGCGCACGTATGCGCGTGGGGCTAACGGCTTTAAGCATGGCGGAATATTTCCGCGATGAACAACATCAAGATGTTTTGTTGTTCATTGATAATATTTTCCGTTTTACACAAGCGGGCAGCGAAGTATCGGCATTATTAGGTCGTATGCCTTCGGCGGTAGGATATCAACCAACTTTAGATTATGAAATGGGCCAACTAGAAGAAAGAATCACATCTACTAAAGATGGATCTATTACTTCAGTACAAGCGATTTATGTTCCAGCAGATGATATTACAGATCCTGCTCCTGCTACAACTTTTACACATCTTGATGCTAAAACAGTATTAGACCGTAAAGTAGCTTCGCTTGGTATTTATCCAGCAATCAATCCTTTAGAATCTTCTAGTCGTTTATTAGACCCAAATGTTGTAGGCATTGAACATTATAAAATTGCTAGACGCGTCCAAGAAATTCTTCAAAAATTTGACGAACTTCAAGATATTATCGCCATTTTAGGAATGGATGAATTAAGCGAAGAAGACAAATTAACTGTAGCGAGAGCACGACGTATTAGAAATTTCTTAAGTCAACCATTTTTTGTAGCTGAAAAATTCTCAGGGTATAAAGGAGCATACGTAAAGATTAAGGACACAATTGCCGGATTTAAAGAAATTATTGATGGTAATTGTGACAAAATTCCTGAACAATATTTTTTATTCGCTTCAACCATTGATGAAGTTAAAATGAAAGCTAAAGTTGATAAGTAATGCCTAAACCATTCAAATTAAAAATTAATACTCCAGATGGTACATCTTATGAAGATGAAATCTTGCAAATCGAACTTAAAACACCGAATGGTGTGGTTGGTTTTTTAGCAGATCATCAACCATCTATCGGTGCAATAATGCCTTCAATTTGTTACATCAAAGATCAAAACGGTAATCGTGTGCCTGCGGTAATTAACAGCGGTATTTATAAAATGGACGGTAATCAAATTAATGTTATTACTGATTTTTTTGATTTTACAGACAAAATTAATCAATCGGTTTTTGAAATCCGCAGACGTAAAATTGAAAATGCAATTAATAAACAAGATATCAAAAATATTAAAACTTATAAAGATATTCAGCGTAAATTGGAAAATGAAATTAATCAATTATCTAAGTTAAGTAAAAAGTAGTTTTTATAAAAAGCTTTCAAATTTTTTACTTTTACTAGGATGTTTTAATTTACGTAATGCTTTGGCTTCAATTTGTCTAATGCGTTCACGAGTATTACCGTATTTTTGCGCAATTTCATCTAGTGTATATTCTTGAATATATGGTGAAATGCCAAAACGCATACGAATAACATCTTGCTCACGATCAGTTAAATTCCTTTTTAAGAAGGCATCGAAATTATCTGTCAACAACGCTTCATCAAGATGCTGATCAGGGCGTTTACTGACATCATCAACAGCAAAATCCGCAAAATTATTATCTTTTTCATCGCCAACTGGTTTATCAATAGAGGCAGGATTAACTGAAATTTTCTTTAGCTGAGAAACTTTAGATTGGTTAAATCCTCTTGAGGCACCGCCCAATCCTTCTGTCAATTCGTCAATTGTAGGCTCTCGTCCTAATTCATTAGCAAGTTCAGTTTGTTTTTTAATAACTTGGTTGATTAATTCATTCATATGAACTGGAACACGAATAGTTTTACTATGGTCAGCAATTGAACGAGTGATCGCCTGACGAATTCATCATGTCGCATATGTGGAGAACTTATTTCCAAGTTTATAATCAAATTTTTCAATTGCTTTCATTAATCCCATGCAACCTTCTTGAAATAGATCGTCAAGATCTAATCCTCGATTTAAATAAATACGAACGTTTTTAACCACCAAACGTAAATTAGCTACTACCAATTTATCTCTGGCATATTGACGATTTTCAATATCAGAATCTACTAATAACTTAGCTAATTCAATTTCTTCTGTATGTGTTAATAATTTTGATTCACCAAGAACTCCCAATAATGATTTAACATTATCAGTCAGTTTATCTGAAGTAGAAAGTTTAGTCTTAATCGTATTAACTTCGAGGGAATCATCATACCCCTCTTCATCAATTACTTCGATTTGTTTCTCTAATAGCTTGTCGGTAATATCATCATAAAGTTGAGATGTTCAATTATAACTATCAAAAGCGCTTCGAACCTTTTTAAAAGGAATGGTGTTTTTGTTACGCCCACGTTTTTTAACGGTTCTAGCAATTTTTTCAACAATTGCATTGAGTTCTAATTGAGACACTTCATTTTTTGTAACGGCACCTTCTAATGCTTTCACACGGTCATGTTTAGCTAACTTAACCGAAAGTTCTTGCTGAGCTTTATCAATGGGGCGATTAACGGCATCTAATTGAATAAGGTTGTTAACCTTTTTAGGCTTTTGCTTGCTGACTTTTTTAGGCGTTTTTTTAATAGGCGGTCTATTGCTAACTTTCTTATTAGCTTTTTGTTTTACTTTTTTCATTATCTATATAAATATGCAGTAAAAAAATCAATAACTTATCTGATATACTTTTGGAATGTCTAAAATTGGTAACAGTAGACAGCAATACCTCAAAAACCATCTTTGATTAGTTTGATATTGAAGTAGTATTTTTCAACGTCTAAATGGTAAAAAACCAAACAAGCAAACATTAAAAAATCTTGATGAGATTTTGTCTAAAAATCATCCCACAAAATTTTATGAGTGGGAAGGAGTCTATGAGCACATCTATAAAAACAATGGGCGCTTGGACATAAAATTATGAAATAAATCATCCCCACATTATCGCGATAATTCGTTTACTTATATCGTTAATCACTTTACCGGAATAATTTATGTAATAGATAAACTTCATGAAATAAAACTACCTAAAGAAGCATTAATAAACAATGCTTATACTATTTATAAAAATAAATTTGCATTCCAGCAATATATCGATAATAAAATTCGTAAAAATAAAAAACCAGGATCATTAAAATTAGTCGGGCGCGCATATTGTCCAAGGCAATTTATTTACGTTAAAAAAAATAATGACATAGGTAATCGAATTGTGAGATGAAATAAAAATAATTTTGCCAAAAAAATAAATACTAGGTCTAATAATTTACCACATTATTATGAAAAAGTAAGAGGACATAAAGGTTATTGAATTTCACCTAATTCACAATCCCCGGTGTTCTTTCATCATACCTTGCCAAAGCATGGACGTTACACAAAGCTTAAATAAAATCATTCTTGATTTTATAAAACCATGTAGTCAATATATTTATAAATAGGTAGTTTTCCGAATTCTAGATTAACATTTGTGGTTTGATTATTAAAAGCAAACGGGGAATCAACCGATAATCAATAACTAAAATTATTATTTTCCTCATCTTTAAACGTTAATCAAGATTTATATTTATTTTCCTTCAATTCCAAATAACAATATTTGATATCATTTGTATTTATCATTCTATGTATCTTATCACTTACAACAATAGATGATATATCACCATTACTAATAAACAAGCAATTGTTAACCACTTGTAATTTAACGAACATAAAAATTAAAATTAAAAAAACGCCAATCATACTTACAAAAATTAATAAATATTTAAAAGTTTTATGCATCCATATATGTAATACATGAAAAATAAAAAATTTACTAAACTAATGTATTAAATTTTCACTAATAAGTCGTGAATAGTTTTTCTAAGTAATGAAATATTCGTTTTATTTTTGGCACTAATAAAAATCAATTGATCAGGTTTTACTTTTAAATAATTACATATCCTAGAATGATTATTTAAATAAACTGATAAAGTTTTTTTGTCTATTTTATTTAAAACAACATAATGATTTTTAAATTTAGAAGTTAAATATTTACTCATTTGAATGTCCATATCAGTAATAACATTCGCATCACAAACTTGGAATACAGCAAAAAGATTAGTGCGTTGTGATAAATATTCGTTAATGATATTACTAATGCCTTGTTTTAATTTGTGGCTACCAACCATATAACCATAACCTGGTAAATCTACTAGACGATATTTCCCAAAATCATAAAAATTAACTAATTGAGTCCGTCCAGGAGTTTTTGATGTTTTAGCAATTTGTTGATTTGCCAAAACGTTAATGATAGTAGATTTACCGACATTGCTACGACCAACTAAACAAATTTCAGTAGTTTGATCTTGAATCCAATGTTCTGGAGCACTTGCTGATTTAATAAAAGAAATAGACATAAATTTAGTAAATATTAATTACGGATGTAATTAAGGTTTACCTTGGCTTTTCATCATATTCATAATCTGACGAATTTGTTGTTCGGATGGTTTACGACCCATTTGGGCATACATTGCTCGAATTTGGTCTTCGGTAATTGGTGGATTTTCACGCATTTGCTTTTTAAACATTTTGGTAGCAATATAAAAGCCCAATAAGCCGCCAACAATTAATGCGCCAATTACACCAAACACTAATCCGATGATTGCTCCTGTAGTCATTTTAGTTCTCCTTATGTACCTTTGGGTATCAACTTATAATTTTATCGACAATTTTTGTAGGTGTCAAATCAAAATAATTTAAAACATCAGCTGGTTTACCAGATTTACCAAATTGATCAATACCAATGGCCAAATCAGCATATTTATATCAAGGTGCCGTAGCACTGAATTCAATACTAACGGTTGGTTTACCATCCAAAACGGTTTCTTTGTAATTATTACCTTGAGATTCAAATAATTCAACTGAGGGCATTGAAATTACGCGTGCTTTAATTTTCTTTTCATTTAACAATAAATCACTTATTTGAATGGCTAGCGGCACTTCGCTACCCGTAGCAATAATATTCATATCATGCTTTTCAACAGGGTGAATAATATAACCTCCGCATCTAGCTTCTTCCATTGACGAATTATATTGTTTTACATTACCCCTAGAAGTAATTATAGTAGTAGGATGATCAGTTGAAGCCATAGCATGTGATAAAGCTAATTCGCATTCAGTTGCATTACATGGGCGAAATAAAAAATGATTAGGAATTAATCTTAATGTCGGAATTTGTTCAATCGGGTGATGCGTTGGGCCGTCTTCACCTACTGTAATTGTGTCGTGGCTAAAAATGTTGATAGCTGGAATATGATCAATCGCCGCTAATCTAATGGCATTTTTATTGTAATCACTGAAAGCTAGAAAAGTAGAAGTTACTGCTTTACATCCACCATGGATAGTGATTCCATTATTAATAGCAGCCATCGCAAATTCACGAACACCATAATAAATATTTTGACCATTCTTGCTCTGGCTATTAAAACTTATAGATTTTTTATTAATTACTAATGTTGAAGCTGTTAAATCAGCAGCACCAGACATAAAAGTATCATTTTGTTCTAAAGTTGGTTGTAATATATCACTCATTAAACTACGCGTAGGAATATCTAGCTTGGTTTGATAGTTTTTGTATCAATCTAAACTAAAATTAAATTGGTTTTGGCTCAATTTGATATATTGATTGTATAAATTAATATCCTTATTTTCTAATTTTTGTAATGCTAGATTAAATTGACGTTGTGAATCAATACCACGTTTACGAACAATGGACATATCTTCGTAAACGCTAGGATGAATTACAAATGGATCCACTTTATAATTTAAATAGTCTCTGACTTCTTGAACTTGTTCTTCAGTTAGTGGTGTTCCATGTATCGCATTTGTATTTTGAAATCTGCTCCCATAGCCAATAATAGTATTACATTCGATGACAGTTGGGCGCGAACTAAATTTAGCACGCGTAATTGCGTTAGCTACTTGATTAGTGTTATTAGCATTTTTTACTCTAATGTAATTTCATTTATGAGCTTTAAATAATTTACGAACATTGTAATTGGTGGTTTCTGAAACATTACTGTCTAATTGAACATGGTTTGAATCATAAAGCATAATTAATTTATGAAGTTTTAATTTACCGGCTATAGCAATTGCTTCTTGAGCTACACCTTCTTGTAAACAACCATCACCAAATAAAACATAAGTGTAATGGTTAATAAATTTACCATAACGATTAAATTTATTGGCTAGTTTACTTTCAGCAATTGCCATGCCAACACCCATAGCAATACCTTGACCTAGTGGGCCGGTGCCGACTTCAACACCAGGTAAAATATGGTTTTCAGGGTGCCCTGGACATTTAGAATTTAATTGACGAAACTTTTTTAAATCATCCATTTTAATTGATTCGTATCCAGAGACTAGCATAGTAGCGTATAACAAAGCACTACCGTGTCCTGCCGATAAAACAAATCGATCACGATTAAAATAAAATGGATCTTGAGGATTAATTTTTAAATGGTTACGAAATAAAGCATACATAATTGGTGCCGCACCTAAAGCAATGCCGGGGTGACCCGATTTAGCTTTAGCAATAGCTTCTACTGCTAATAACCTAATCGTATTGGTGGTTAATTTTGAATATTGAGTAATTTGCTGTTTGAATATTTTAGGTAAAGACATGTGAAAGATTATAAA
>JAIRKU010000028.1 GCA_031259945.1 Mycoplasmataceae bacterium | reverse complement strand
AGTTAAATTAATTTAACTACACAAGAAAATGTGTACACAAACAAAATCCGAATCATTAACATTACCCAAATTGATAACGTTAACATTCGGTCGGATTCTATTTAGTTTTGAGAGGACTTATAAAATATGAATGTAGATACTTTTAGAGAAGAATATTCTCCTGAAAAATTAGTTGCTTTAAGTGATCAAGATAAACTTAAGATGTTCGATTGAACCGAAGAGAGTAATTTACCATATCTACTAGAAAGAACTTTTAATGAATTTGGAAGCACAAAACAGTCATCTTTTGGTATCGCAAAATACAAAGGTAATGTTTGAAAAGTTCACCACAACGGCAAAGAATCGTTATCAGAACAAGAAGCTTTAAAAAAGATTAATAACATCTTTGATAAACTTAATATTGTTAATAAACTTATTCTCAATGATCAAATAGAACAAATAGAAGACAACATGATTGTTGATAAAATGCTTTTTTATAAATTTTTCGTTTTATTTTACCCTAACAAATTTGTGGGTATTTATAAGAAAGAGATACTCAATTATATATATGAAGATAAATTCAATAAAAGAAGTAATAAAAATTGATTTATTAAATCTGCTGAATTAGCACTTCATTTTGAATACACTAATGAAAATTTTTATAGACAAACGTTTGAATTGTGAAAAAAATATAATCCAATTTATGTAAACGAAATTCCTCCAAAATCTGAACATAATTATGTCGTGGGTATTATGAATAAAAAACTCATTAAAGAAGCATGTGTTGAAACAATAGCAGAAATTAATAATGCAATTGAACATCAAGCCGATCAATTAGAATTATGCTCAAGATTAAACGTTGGCGGTTTTACACCAAGTGATGCACTAATTAGTTATGCACTCAGTCGTAATAGTAAAACTATCATAATGATTCGTAATCGTGATGATTTTAAAACTTCTTGATGAAACAACCTAAAACTTAAAAAAGTTATTAAAAAGTATGTTCACAGTAATGTTCAAGGGTTTGTTTTTGGTTTCCTTAAGAGAGGTGACATCGATCAAAAGGCAGTTAAAACTCTATTGCGTGCTGTAGGGAATAAAGAAACTATTTTCCATATGGCTTTTGATGAATTATTGGACCCACAAAAAGGAATTGATACATTAGTAAAGTTGGGTGTTACACGCATTCTTACTAAGGGTGGGAAAAAACCAGCTATGGAAAATTTAAGTAAACTCAAATCTCTATACGAATATGCTGATGGTCGAATTCAATTAATTGTTGGTGGTAGTGTTACTGATGAAAATTATCAAATAATAGCTCAAGCAACAGGAATTAAATATTTCCACGGGCGTAAATTAGCTTATAGCTCTTTAAATTGCCCAACGATTATTAACATTAGCTAAAATACGATTTACAGTCGGGTCAAGCGCAAGCACTAATGAAGTTAAAATTAATGCTTCAAGTGGAGTTTTAATGCTTTGTACAATTACACGAGGAATTAAATAATAAACCGCACCATACTTTATTCACGATGGTGGCGGCTGACCATTTAAAAATTCTAAATAAGAAATAGTAGAAATTGGGCCCAACATGAATGATAAAAATAGTGTACATGAAGCTACCAACACTAGGGTGTAAATAAAGGTGATATTACGTTTTTTATTTTGCCGCTCTATAAATATGTTGTAAAAAGTAAAGACTTCAATCAAAATAAAAAAGCAAGTGATGAATCCTAAAGCGATTCAACGGTATGCTAGATATGTCGCACTACTATATGTTTCGCTTTTTGATAATCACATAATAAGAATTGAATATGAACAAATAGCAAATGTTAAATAAATTATTTGTTGTATGGCGATATCAAAGCCTAATTTAACTTTAATTTTTTCACGTCGGTATATACATCAAGATGCAAAAATGCCAGCTAATAAACCAACTAATGGTTCCTGGATAGCATACATTCAAAATCAAAGCCCACCAGGAAATATAAAAAAAATTAACGTATCAGTAATTGCACCACACACCAATCCATAGACTGGTCCAAAGTATCAACCGATTAACATCACTGCAACATATGAAAAAGAAAAATTTAAAACAAAACCAGGGATAGGAATCACAACTAGTTGTAAAAGAATTCGTAAGACAATTAAAACAGCCAAAATTAACATCAATTTTGTTGAGTGAAATACTTTAATAGGGTAGAGTGGAAAGAAGAATTTAATTATTGTTTTACGTCTACGTTGCTTGTGATCCGACATAATCATATTTATTTTTAACCTGGATTTGGAGGTGCTTTCATCGCCTCTTCAATGTATTGACGAGTCAATGCATTTAAACGTTCGACATCAACTTTTGGACCAATAACTGAGCCCAAAATAATACATCCAGTTAGCGATACTGCCGATATGAATAATAGTACATAACCGATAAACCACGATCATAAGCCAAAGGCGTAATTACTGGCTTCGGTAGGCGATGACCAAGGTACCATAGCGCCTCGGAATATATAAAAATCTGGTCCCATCGATCCACCAAAAATAATTAACATTACGAATAACACACCAAACATTAAATAGAATTGTCATTGAAAAGAATAAATAGCATTTTCATTTTTAGCATTCATTAATGTTTTAATTGTTCTATAACATAATCAGCCAGCAACTAAAGCGAGCACAAAATAAAAAATGGTGGTTCATAAACTTAATGCATTATTGAAATCTGTTCCTTGGTTCATAGCGTGCTGAGAATTTTTAGAACATAACATACCAACCCCAACAAAAACACAGGCGAAAGCAAAAAGGATTAATAAAGCAGAAATAATTCACTTCAACATTGGAATAGATTTAGGCTTGGTCTTAAATAAATAAACCTTGCCTTGCATGGATTCTTGTTGAATTCGTGCATTTGCCATGGCGGCATACATAGGGTTTTGTTCAGGTGATAAATTATTATTCCCCATGCCAGGAAACATAAAAGGAATAGCAACTGCTGGTTTTGGCGTTTGCGGCGCATCGCTAACGGTCGGCACAACAACTTTGGATTCTTTTCCTTCAATCAAAGCCGCTAGATCTACTTTATAAATGTTTCGAATGTATACGCCTAAATAATTGATGTCATCAATTAAAGCGTCTTGGTCAGCATATTTAATATTTTTATCAATTGTAAAATGTTTATTAGTAATTTCGTTATATTTATTCAATAACTTATCTGATTTGATTGTTTTGGTTTGATTGGTGTTTTCTAAATAAAATAAAATGTTCAATTGCTTTTCAATGATTGACTGTAAATTTGATTGCAGTAATGCCGTCTTCATTGAAACAGAATTAAAAATAGCTTCAAGATTTGCTATTAATTTATTTTGTTCTTTTTTAAAATCAATTCCCATATTCTTTTGTTTACTTCGCTAACATTAATTTTAATCCTTGGTAAGGATTAACCAAACCACGCTTGATATTATAATCTAATAAAGATAGCGTAATAATGGTTTGATTGATTTTTTCTAGTGAGGTTTTTTTTAAGAGATCATAGTTACTAAATTGCACAAATTTATTAATGTTTAATTCAGTTTCAATTTTTGTATTCGAATAGTGTTTATCAAGTGCTATTTTTAATAATTTAAGATTAAACAATTGTGTTGCTATTACTTGGATAAGTTCAATGGGTTGATATTTTAAAATGATTAAATTATCATACAAAGTAATGAGCGCCGCTTTATCGTTCAGCAATAAATAGTTGGTGAGCTTAAATACATTACTTTCAATTGAATTATTAATAAGTTGTGTAACTGCCGTTTTGGTAATTAGTCCATCGTTAGACGTTAATAGGAGCTTATTTAGTTCCGATTCAATTAAAAATGGATTATTAGTCATATTATTCTCGAAATATTGACGTGTTATTTCATCGGCAAAATCTATATGATTATTTTTTAAAATAGTATTTATTAATGTTCGTTTATTTGTTGTACTAAATTTTGCTATTTTTTTAATATTTACTTTTTTGGTATACATATTGAATGAATTCTTTTTTGTCAAAATAAAAAAATAGATTTTTTTTTCGTCTAGTGAGCATAGCTTTTGTGACAAAGTGGATTCCTTAGGTTTAGTACTTAATAAGAAAGCCGCATCGTGAATAATAAATATATTATCGTTTGTGAATAGATTCATTTGGCAAACACTATCTAAAATTTCATCATAATTATCTTTAAAGTAAAGATGCTGGATCGGTGTGTTGTTGTGAAAACGGATTAAGTTATATAACTCATAATCTAATGTGTTTTTGTCGTCGCCATAAAATATAGTGATCATTTTATACTCTCGCTTTATTAACTTACAAAAATTGTAGCATTCTAATTGCAAAATAAGACACAATAAAATAAAACGATTCCGTTATAGCACTAAAGTCTTTAATATTAATAGTAACATTCATGCTCCAATTAGCATTTACCAAAAACATGACTGAATGTGCTAAAAAACTTTGGATTACTTTAATCCAAACGATTCAAAATGTTAATAAAAAATAAACAAATACAAAAGCAAATAAATAACTAAATGCAAATGAGTTTATTATTACTCACAAACTTATCTTATGTTGCAACAAAATGACGAAAGGTAAACTAACAGTGACAGCTACAACATTAATCAATATTTTTTCTAACAGAAAATTAGATATTTGTAATTCATATACATAAATTATTGCAATAGTGCATAAATAACTCATACAAAAACCTATATTAAAAACACAATATGGATTTAATAATAATGAAAATAATCCTGATAAACATAAAATATCGTAACGGTTATTAATACGTCTACGTAGTAATAATGTAAAAATGAACATCAATAAAACTCGTGTAACACTTACGGCAAAGTTTAATAAGTAACAGTAAAAGAATATGATTGAACAATTAAGAATATTTCCTAATAATTTGTTTCGTTTAAATAAATAATTAATCATGCGTTTTAAGATGGTGATATGAAAACCACTCACAACTATTAAATAAACAATGGAAAGATCAATCATATGGAAATATGTGGAGGATGATGTTTTATCTTTAATGTTGAATAAAACTAACTTTATAAAATTGCCAGTTTCTTTGTCGTACCCGTTCCCCACAAACTGAATTACATTATTGCGCAATGAGACATGTAACACTTTATCAACTGATGGGGTAATTTTATTGAATAAATTAAATTGTCCAACGAAAAAATATAACAACAAAATGAAAATAACAACTCCAATACCGCATAAAAAATATTTTAAATTTATCTTATGGTTGAATAAGTAAAAAGCTGCCACAAACAATAACGAAAAGAAACAGGGACTATTATGTAATCCGTATAAGATAATTCATATAGTCATAAAGACTCACACTAAATGTAGATTATTTTTCTTCAATTGATGTTTAAAAAGTTTCCCCATATTAAAGTTAATATGAGAAAAATGAAAATTTGACTAACTTATTTTTTTAATATGTTCTAAAATTTTTTGATATTGTTCTTGATATTGAGCGAATTTAGCTTGTTCTTCTTTTACCTTCTCATTAGGAGCATGCTGTAAGAATTTCTTATTACTTAAAATATTTTGAGAACGTTTGATTTCATTTTCAAGTCGTATTTTTTCTTTATTAAGTTTTACTAACTTGTCAGCTGGATCAACAAAATCATCAAAATATTCAATGATTTGTTTACCAATAATTTTTACATTGGCTTTTGTGTTAATTCTTTTGGTTCCAATCTTTTTGATAGATATATTGAAATAGTCTAACAACCCGTTGATATCTTTTAACTCAATGTCATCGGTAGTAATCAAATTGATTTCAATTTTATTGGTTTGTTTGATGCCATTCTTAATGCGTAATTCACGAATAAAAGTATAAATATCTATAAAGGTATTAACTAATGTTTCGTAATTTAAATTACGTTTGAAAGGTAAAATACTTGGTCACGATTCTAACATAATCGATTTTTTATTATGGAAAACGTCAAGATATAGTCTTTCGGTAAAAAATGGCGTAAAAGGATGTAACACGATTAAGATATTTTTTAAAATTAATCGTGCTACAGTTAATATTTCTGCTTGATGTAATTCTTTTTTTAATGGTGGTTTAATAAATTCCAAATATTTATTGCAAAAATCTTCTCAAATAAATTCTTGTATATATTTATCGGCTACGATAAAATCGTATTTATCCATACAATGTTCGATTTTTTTAAGCGCATAATTAAAACGTTGGAGAATTCAAATGTTAAAAGGAATCAATTTACTTTTTTTTGTTAATGTTATTGATTCGATTTTAGTAAATTGATTTAAATAATTACTAGCATTCCAAACTTTATTTATAAAGCTTCATCGATATTGTATTTTTTCGCTTGAATATCGCAAGTCTTCACCGATTGTGGCGGTAGATACCAAAAACATCCTTAATGCATCAGCACCATAATCATTAATGACTTTCATGGGATTAATCCCATTATTTAATGATTTAGACATTTTACGATTATGTTCGTCGCGCACCAAGCCGTGAAACAATACATTATGCAATGGTATTTTTTTAGTTAAGTAACCACACTGAAAGAACATTCGAGCGATTCAAAAAAATAAAATATCATAACCAGTCACTAACATATCGATTGGATAAAAATCTTCTAATTCATGTTGTGTTGTTAAAGCAATTGGTCATAAACCAGAACTAAACCATGTATCTAATACATCTTTGTCTTGTGTTCAACCTATTGATTTTTTAGGTACATTGCCAACAATAATTTTATCCTTGTTGTATCATACAGGGACACGATGCCCTCATAATAGTTGTCTTGTAATACATCAGTCGTCAACATTAGCTAATCATGTGTCCATAGTTTTTTTAAAACGTTGCGGAATAAAATTAGGCTTTTGTTTTTGAATCATTGCAATGGTTTGTTTAGCTAACGGTTGCATTTTAATGAACCATTGTTTTGACAACAATGGTTCAATCAGTTCGCCACTACGTTCGCTATAACCGATTTTATTCTTGTATTCTTCAGTTTTAATTAACAGTTCTCTTCGTTGTAATTCGCTAACAATAGCATCTCTTGCAATTAAACGATCAATTCCACCATAACTATTATCAACCGAACGAGCGTCAGTTGTGAGTGAACCGTCTTCATTCATAATAGATTTATATTGAGTGATTTTATGTTTTTTGGCTAGTTGGTAATCATTAAAATCATGCGCCGGAGTACATTTCATAGCTCCAGTGCCAAATTTCATATCGATGTATGAATCAGCAAAAATTTTTAGTGGCTGATTATTAATAGGATTAATTGCATACGCACCAATTCATTTTTTATAACGCTTGTCCTTCGGATTAACAAAAACAGCTATATCACCAAACATTGTTTCTGGGCGAGTGGTGGCGATTGGGATAAATTCTTTGGTATCTTTAATTAAATACTTAAAGTAGTAAAATTTTGAATTAGTTTCACGATGAATTACTTCCATATCACTAATAGCGGTTTTTAATGAAACATCCCAATTAACAAGTTTAAAGGCGCGATAAATTAAACCATCGTCGTAAAGTTTTTTAAAAGTGCTATTTACTAATTCACTTACATGGCTATCGAGGGTATACAATTCATCTTTGTACGATAAAGCAAAACCTAGTTTTGCCCATTGTTGATGAATATAATTTGCTTGTTGTTTGGATCAAGCAAAGAGTTTCTTCAAAAATTCAGCATCACTCATTTGCTCGCGAACTTCACCATTTTCTTTAAGAACTTTTTCATATTTAGTCTGAGTGGCGATGCCCGCATGGTCAGTTCCAGGGATTCAAATTGTGCGACAACCTTTTAGCTTTTTATAACGAATAATAACATCTTGCAAAGAACCATCTCAAGCATGGCCTAAATGTAATTGCCCTGTAATATTTGGTGGCGGTAAAATAATTGAAAAATTCTTATGATTTTTGTTTTTGGGAATGGGATCAAAAAAATTATTTTTTTTTCAAAATTCGTATAAACCTTCTTCAGTATTTTGATGATCGTAAATAAACGCTTTTGACATGCGGTTATTATAGTTAACTATTCATTATTTAAAATTAACAAAAAATTATGTTTAGCTAAATAGGGAAAAATTATTGTATTGATTCATTTTTTGTTTTCTGCGGTTACATAACGTAATGTGTCGTCTAAAACAACAATCATATCTTCTACTAGAATTGTTGCTAGGACATTAACTAAAACTTGTTCATAAATATTTGACATATTTAAATTAGATAAATTAATGTTAAATTTTTTTAAAGACTCTATGAATACTGCATTAGTGTGGTCAAATTTTTTATATAGTCAATCTTTACTGATTTTGGTGTTGATATTTATTACAAACATCTTAGAAAGATAATCAGTTTGTGATATTAAATCGCAATGAATGTTATTAATTTCCAAGTCATTTTTTTCTTTTTCTAAGGTTATGATGTCTAATATTTCATCGTTATTTAACAATGTTTCACCAGATTGAATGGTTTTTCCATGAATTTTTATATTTTTAATTTGATTAATTTTCGTACCGGTTTTATTACTGCGGTTTTCTAATGTGATAAAATTTTGATAAATTTCGCTCATTTGGGTATATTCATTTCCTTTAACAACAAAATCACAAATACCATTAATTGCGCTCATTGCCATACTAATTAAACTGACTAAGAATGTTAATTCACCAATATTTAAAGTTTTATGGTCAATGATGAGATAACACCCCAACATAATGATTGTTAGATAAATTATTTTTTGAAATAAATTTTCACAAAAATTAAAGCCACTATTAAATTTTGCTTGAGAAAGATATATGCGTTGATAGTCGCTATAATTTTGTTCTAATTCAATATTTAAATTTTGTTGAACGACATAATTGGATTGATCTTTCAAATAATTAACATAATTATGACTAATGCCATTATTGACTCGTTGATTTTCTATACCAATTTTCATTAAATCTTTGCGATATTGGTATCTCACATAATTAAATATAGCAATCATGAAAATAGACAAAGCAATAATAATTAAAAATCAAGGATCAATAATTACGATGATTATTATGACAACAAAACTTAATAAAACATTAGAGCATAACATTGCTATCTCTGATACTAAAAAGATAGTGATTGATTGCATTGCTGTATCGATCAAATAAAAATAATTACGGTCAATTTTATGGAGTAATGATTTTTTCTTGAAGCTTAAAACTTGAATGAATTTATGACTTAGATATTGAAAGTTCATTTTGAAGTGTTTAGCAATATGTAAGCTTAATAGATAATGAATTAGTTCTTCCAAAACACTAAATATTAAGAACGTGAACGTAATAGTAAATCCATTACTTAAACTTTGAGAAGCAATTGCATGATTGATCATCATATTAAAATAATCTGCACTAATTGCACCTAACGCAATGATTGCAACATGCAATAGCAAGCAGAGTATTAGATATTTTCAATTTAGGTTGTGTAATAAATCAACTTTATTCAATCGTTTGATATCAATTGTGTAATTGTTTTTAGTTACCATCATAATGATGCCGTTGAATTTTTCAGCAAGCTCGTGAATATTTATTTCTTGTTCGCCCTCAACTGAATCATAAACCTTTACTTTCCCTTTTGATTTTTTAATAATAACATAGTGTAACCCATTACCGCGCTTGATTGGGCATACCATATAGTCTTTATGATGCAATGCTATAAATTCATTTCAATCCAATTGGAAAGTTTCTACAAATATGCCATATTGTTGCGCCAGACATTCAAAATTAAATATGGATAATCCTTCAGAAGTTATCTTGGCGTTATGCAGAATATCAAGTTTAATACTCTTATGATAAAAATGCTCTACTAAGCTATTTATCACGCATACGCCACATTCATTAGGATTAGATTGCTTTGTAATTCTCATATTAATTTAATACAAGACAAATGCCTATATGTGCTTATCTTTTTTAATATTTAAGTGTAATTAGGTGTTTGTGGCTTTCTTGGTTGTGGCAAAATCAATTTTCACAAAATCACTTAATTTATTTATCCCGCCTATTTGATAGATATTGCGCGCTTGTTCTATAATTTTGGGATTAGAAGCACCTAACAACAAACGCATATGTGCTTGTTTAGATAATCTATTGATTTGTTTTAAAAATTCAACACGAGCAATAATACTAGCTGCCGCCACAGCAAGATACTTATTTTCTGCTTTTGTTTCGAAATGAGTAACTTTGTATGGGGCGATACCAATTTTCGTAAAATAAGCGTTGTATGTGGTTCTAGTAGCGAATTGGTCCATCACTACAGTTGCTGATTCACCTAAACCCAACCGTTTGGCTAATTTTGAGATTGTCTGATTATGCAAGTAAGCTTTGACAATATGTGTGTTACTAAAACGTTTGACTAATTGATTGTACTCTTTTGGTGTCACTACACTACACTCATAATCACAGACACGTACGATTTCATCCATCATGACTACCATTTGCGAATCTAATAATCTTTTTGAATCGCACACGCCAATGCGCTTTAACGCTCCTTCGTCACTCTTCTTTAAATAAACAGCACAAGTAACCATGCCACCGAAGTAATCACCCACGCCGACTTCATCACAACCAATGTAATCGTTTATTTTGTAAGCTATGGCTTTAATGTTCAAATTAGTTTTCTTACCAACTAAGCTATTGTAAAAAGCTTCGGGGTTATTTCCCTGAATCAATAATTTACCCGAGGTAAAAATACTAATTGTGGTAGATTTAACTTTATAAAAATAAAGTAAGTAAGGGTTACGTGGCTTAGGTGCTCGGTATTTTTTTAATTGATTATGTAACTTTAATATTTCACTCTTATTTAAAGTTACTGTAAAATTTTGCATACTATAATTGTAGAATAAATTATGCCAAACAAAATAGAAGTAATGATGAACGAAATTCTCAATAAGAAGTTTAGTAAACGGATTCATTCTGGTTACGATCCTGAAGATGTTGATAAGTTTTTTGATTATGTAATTGCTTATTTACGAGAAGTAAATGGCAGTTTCAATAATCTACAAGATGAATTTCGTGTTATGAAAAACGAAATACGTAGTTTGGATGAACAATTGAAACAAAAAAACAATACAATCGTTACGCTTAATGGACAAATTGAATATTATCGAGTTAATGGCTACGACAATCAACGTGTATCTAATGAGATGGCAACATTACGTAGTGAAATTGTTAAATTAAAAAACGAAAAAACTAATAAATAAATTAAACCGTTTTTATTTTTTCAAATGGTTTTGGTTTTGCCGGCATTGTAAATTTATGCTGGTTTAAACGATGATACTTTTGGATGATGGATAGTGGTAGTTTTGGTATTTTTTTACTATATAAAAAGGCATCAATTACATTGTAACGCACACCCATTTCATCTTCGTCTGTTTGGTTTTCGTACAGACTAGCTGACGGCGCGCGTTCAATTATGGAGATAGGCAGTTTAAGTATTTTTGCCGCTTCAAAGATACGGTGCTTAGTTAATTTAGATAATGGCATTAAATCACATGCACCATCTCCATACTTAGTAAAATATCCCATGTATAGTTCATCGGCATTACTTGTGCCTAGCACTAACAAATTATGTTCCTGGGCAAGAGCATATAAAGATACAGCTCTTAGCCTTGCCTTTAAGTTGTTAATAGATAGAGTGTTTTTTAAACTTAATGTTTTTTTAATTGAATTAAAAATAGGCATTAAATTTACATCAATGATGGGGAATGCATTTTGTTTTTTTAAGTCATTTATGCATTTAATGTCTAGAGCGCTGTTGCCAATATTCATTCATACACCCAAGACTTTAATATTTTTTTGCATATTAGCAATAAAAGCAGCAACAGCTGAATCAACACCTCCAGAAATACCTACAACTACACCATTAGCATGAGTAGATTTACAATAAACGCTAACTCAATTACTCAAATATTGTAAGTATTCTTTAAAATTGTTTTTCATACTTACAATGATATAAAATATATTTAACATTTATTTAATTTAATGTAACTATTCAACGTTAGAATTTCAAATAACATTTCAAAATTATTAATTGATTTTATTGTCTTGATATGATATCATTATTATTCTTTACGATACACCGATTAGAGTTGTCGAAGGAATGCAAAGGAAATATGCCAACAATATCACAATTAATTAGAAAAGAAAGATCATCAAAAATTAAAAAATCAAAGTCACCTGCTTTAGGTAAAAATTTTAATTCGCTTAATAACATAGAGCGCCGTGAAGCTAATCCACTAAAGAGAGGTGTTTGTACACGTGTTGGCACAATGACACCCAAAAAACCAAACTCAGCTTTACGTAAATATGCCAAGGTAAAATTAACTAATAAGCAAGAAGTTTTAGCATATATCCCAGGCGAAGGCCACAACTTACAAGAACATAGTATTGTTTTAATTCGTGGTGGGCGTGTGAAAGACTTGCCTGGTGTACGTTATCATATCGTTCGTGGTGTATTAGACACTCAAGGGGTGGCTAAACGTGCCCAACAAAGATCAGCTTATGGTGCTAAAAAAGCAAAACCAGCAGCAGCTTAAGGAACAAACATGAGAAAGAATCAAGCGGAAAAAAGAGATATTCTCCCCGATCCAGTACATGGATCTAAATTAGTGGCTAAAGCCATCAACATGATTATGTGAGAAGGTAAGCGCGGGCTAGCTCAAAATCTTTTGTACGGTGCATTTGAAAAAATAGAACAAAAAACAAAGAAACCAGCCATTGATGTTTTTAATAAAGCTTTAGAAAACATTATGCCAGCAGTTGAACTTAAAGTACGTCGTGTTGCGGGTAGTAATTACCAAGTGCCGACCGAAGTTAGTCCTGAAAGAAAAATAACATTAGGACTACGATGATTAGTATTGTATTCTCGCATTCGTTCCGAAAAATCTATGTTAGATCGTTTAGCCGCAGAAATTATAGATGCTTCTAATGGTACAGGCGCTGCCGTAAAGAAAAAAGAAGATACTCATAAAATGGCTGAAGCAAATAAAGCATTTGCTCATTTGAGATTTTAATGAAAGTAAAGGAATAGATTTATGGCTCGCGAATTTCCTATGGAAAAATACCGAAACTTCGGTATTATTGCTCATATTGATGCTGGCAAAACAACTACTTCTGAGCGAGTATTGTTTCATACTGGTAAATCCCATAAAATTGGTGAAGTACATGATGGCGCTGCTACCATGGACTGAATGGAACAAGAAAAGGAACGTGGTATCACTATTACTTCAGCAGCAACATATGCGACATGAAAAGGATACGAATTAAATTTAATTGATACTCCAGGACATGTAGATTTTACTGTAGAAGTTAACCGTAGTTTAAGAGTATTAGACGGTGCTGTAGTGGTATTAGATGTACAAAATGGTGTTGAACCACAAACTGAAACTAATTGAAGATTAGCTGATAACTATGAAGTACCACGGATTGTTTATGCTAATAAGATGGATAAGGTTGGAGCAGACTTTGAAATGTCTGTTAAATCTTTAAAAGAAAGATTAGGCGCTAATGGCGTGGCGATTCAATATCCAATTGGTTCTGAAAATAATTTTATCGGCATCATTGATTTAGTTACTATGAAAGCCATGATGTATGATGGTGGTAAAGAAGAAAACTATACCATCACCGATATTCCGACAGATTTAAAAGTTAAAGCCGACACATTCCGTTCTATTATGTTAGAAGAGATTGTCAATTTTGATGATAATGCTATGGAAAAATTTTTAAATGGTCAGGAATTGACTATTACAGAAATTAAAAATTGCATTCGTAAAGGTGTATTAACTGGTAAATTTTTCCCAGTCATTTGTGGTTCGTCATTTAAAAATAAAGGTGTAAAAGCAATGTTAGATTGCGTGATAGATTATTTACCATCACCAATTGATGTACCGGCAGTAAAAGGTTTTACTAGTAATGGTCAAGAAATTAATATTAAACCAAATGATGACGAAAAATTTTGTGGCTTAGCCTTTAAAGTAGCAACTGATCCTTTCATTGGTCGTTTAACTTTTATGCGTGTTTATTCTGGCGTTTTAAAAGCCGGTTCATATTTAATGAATACTAATAAAGATATTAAAGAAAGAATTTCACGATTAGTAAAAATGCATGCTAATAATCGTACTGAAATCGATGAAATTCGTGCTGGTGATATTTGTGCGGTAGTTGGTTTAAAATCAACTACTACGGGCGACACACTAGCTACGGAAAATTATGATGTCAAATTAGAGGCTATGAAGTTTGCTGAACCAGTTATTTCGTTAGCAGTAGAACCTAAGACTAAAGCTGATCAAGAAAAAATGGGAGTAGCTTTAAGCAAGTTAGCTGAAGAAGATCCAACTTTTAAAACTCATACAGATGAAGAAACTGGACAAACTATTATTTCCGGTATGGGTGAATTACACTTGGACATTATTGTTGATCGTATGCGTCGTGAATTTAATGTACAAGTAAATGTTGGTGCACCGCAAGTGTCTTATCGTGAAACATTTACCATTCCTGGCGACGCTGAAGGCAAATACATTAAACAATCTGGTGGACGAGGTCAATATGGTCATTGTTTAATTCATTTTGAACCAAACCCAGACAAAGGTTATGAATTTGTTAATGACATTGTCGGTGGTAAAATTCCGCGTGAATATATTAAACCAATCGATCAAGGTTTACAAGAATCTATGAAAACTGGTCCATTGGCTGGTTATCCAATGATTGATATTAAAGCTAGTGTATATGATGGAAGTTATCACGATGTTGACTCATCCGAAATGGCTTATAAAATTGCTGCTTCGCTAGCATTAAAAGAAGGTGCAAAAAGATGTGGTCTAGTGTTATTAGAACCAATTATGGCAGTAGATGTGACAGTACCTGATCAATATTTCGGAGATACAATGGGTGACATCTCTAGTCGTCGTGGTAGTATTGAAGGAACGGAACAACGTGCCAATGCGCAAATTATTAAAGCAAAAGTTCCTTTAAAAAATATGTTTGGTTATGCAACCGACCTACGTTCATTTACGCAGGGCCGTGGTAATTATGTAATGCAGTTTAGTCATTACGCTCAAGCACCAAAATCAGTTGTAGAAGAAATTGTTGCCGTTAAACAAAAGAGTAGCAAGTAATTTTATCCATATGATATATCAATCGGTGCTGGATCGAGAGATTTTGGCCGATACCATTTTCAATATTTTTTCCATAATATCTAAAAATAAACAAAAATACAATATCGATTATCAAAATGACTGTCAATATTTTATGACAAATCAATTGGTGGCGGTTCAAGAGATTTTGGCCGATACCATTTTCAGTATTTTTTTCCGCAATGATATAAAATAGATAAAATAACAATGCTTGCTAATAAAATAAATATCACTAAACCGACAAGGATTCAAAATAAACTAATTGTAATGTAAGCCAACATCAACAATAAAAACAAACCAGGAATAATTAAAGCTATCATCACAGCTATCGTTAAATTAATTATTCGTGTTAATTCAAACATTGAATGATGTATCATAGATATTCTTCTCGACTTCAATGATTCAACTTTATGTTCGGTTCCATGCCACCACCATGGGATGTATCAAAAAAAAGAGAACCCAAAAAAACCCAAACACAGTGCAGCAAAAATACTAAAAATCACAATTGCAAAAATAATATGGTTTATTGATCCAAATGCAACAGCCGTCATATTTAGTGCACTTCCTAACGCAGAAACAAATAATCAAACGTAATCAATTACATAGTCTCATAGTGTTACTAGTTTTTTATTTTTATCCATAAATGCATTGAATCACAACAAATCAAATATTTACTCCTATATCGGTAAGAGTTAAAACTGTACCTAGGATATTCAAAAAACCCAATACTTTTTTAGATATCGAAAGCGCCTTAATAGTGTGCAAAAAATCTTTAATAGAGTTGGCAATATTTGAAATTTTTATAATATTAAAAATGTTAGTTAATGACGGGATTGAAATAAGTTTTGACAAAATATTTGTCAATTCATACAACGCTACATCCATAATAATAACACCTAACGGATATTTTATGATTTCTCTAATATCAACATCAATGCTTACAATTTTCTTGTATTCAGGAGTATTCATCATAGATTTAATGTATGACGCTTTATTGGTTATTTCATTAGCTTGGGCTTCAGCCAAACAATAACCAGTTCATGCTAAGCCAGCGGAAGCTGTTGCAGCAATTGCTAATGGTATAGTAATACCAAACCATCATGCTGCTGCTCAATAACCAACCGCTAGAGCAGTAGAAGTGATTGCTACACCTAATTCAGCGTTTTTATATGTGATTGTGTAATCGCGATATTCTTCGGTTTTGGCTAATGATTCACTATTATAAGTTGCAAGAAAAGTAGCCATGTCATTGTAGAACTCTAAAGTTTTATTTCTTAAATCAGGGGAAATATTTAGTTTAAATGTTATAGGTACTGTTTTGAATATTCTTTGTGATGCATCATCAAACTTCAATGATTTGTAATCTTGAATTAAAAAAGATAATCCAATTTCGTTAGTGTTATGATCATTAACTACAACTTCCGCAGATAAATATCTATTATCAAAATTATCAATGGTGATTTTTTTAGATTCATCTAATCAAAGATATTTTGTTAATTGATCCATAGTTAATATGTCGCCTACTTTTCATATATCAGTTAATACATCAAAATAGGCATCCGATCTAAACGAAAAAATATGTTTATAAAATAAAATTTTGTTGATACCTAACTCAGCTTGTGGTGATAATTTTAGTTCATATGTATTCGAATTAGTGGCTTTAATTTCACGACTTTGTTCATCAGGTAGACCAATCGAATTTTTATATATTAATGAGTAGCTAATATCAATTTTTTGAATTTTGTAGTCAATATTATTTAATGTGGCTTTTAAAACATAATTTTCAATTGAATCACTAGAAATAGGTTTGTCTTTATATGTTAATACATCGCTCAATAGATTGACTACATCTTTACCAATTTCAAAACCCGTTTTATTAAGCAATTGGTCAAAGAAGATAGAGTTTTCTGCTAATTTAAGTTCTTGAGATGAAGATAGTTGTTCGATTTTCATTGTAGTAATTAGTATTTCTTGTTCTTTATTAAAACTTGAAATCATTTCTTTACCAGAAGAAGTGAGATACTTAATGGTTTCCTCTAAAGAAAATTCGTTTTGCTTACAATAAGCAAGTCGCTGATCAAAGTCATTTTCTAAATTTTTGATGCAGGTGTCTTTTTGTTCATTAGTTAACTCAGTGTGACTAATTGAAGCGATTGCATTATTCATCAAATTAGTTTTGTACAAAGTAACTAATTCTCAATCAATTAGTTCTAAGCCTAATTCATTACCTAAATCAGAAATATAGGTATAAGCTTTTAAAGGATCAACTTGTTTTTGCTTATAGTCTGCTATATTTGTATCAACGGTTTGAGTTAAGGTATCAACGCGTTCATTAATTGTGTTTGAGTCTAAATTAAGTGAAATAAGTTGTTTTCGATACGAACTATAAAGATTGTTTCTTAACGAATATACATTATTTCAAGCTACTTTAAATTCAATCGCTTTATTTGTTTCAGTTACAATAATTGGCACACAAATACTACTAGAAATAACTAAACCTAAAAAACCGCCAGCCATCGTTGATGCTTGTTTGTTAATTTTTATGGTAGTTTTGATTTTTTTCATGGCATTCCCCATTCATCTAATTATAAATAATTAATGTGATAAGGTATAGCCGTTAAATTTTGCCTAAAAGTTTTGCCTAAAAGATTAGGAATAATCAATTATGTAATCTTAAAATTAGAAAGCTTAACCATATTATTTAATTACAATTACTAATTTCATCAACCAATTGCGATGAAATATAGTCTTTTTGTCAACACCAATTTCAATGCTTACACCCATAGCGACATATAACTAACAAAATTATAATGTCAGTTAATAAGATAACTATTAGTGAGGAAAATAAAATTCAAAAAATTACTATATTTATATTTACAAAAATTAACAAAGAAAATAACCCTGGCATCAAAATTGCGAAAAAAATTCAATAAAAAGTTTAAGAATTCTTGTTAATTCAAACATTTTACGCTTCAATATGTAATTTTTTATTATTTTTAGAACTTCAATTTTTTTCGCTGATTGTAATAATCTGAATCGAAAAAATTAAAATAAAAACGAATCATAAGACCAGATATTAAACTGCAGACAAAAGTAAAAATAAACGAAAATACAATAATTGTTACTGGAGCAGAATAAAACATCCCATATGTAGCAACAACAATATTTAACACAAATCCTATTATAGCTACTCCAAATCAAACAGCATCAACGAGATAATCCCATAGTGTTATTAGTTCGTTTTTTCTATTTTTTTCATGACATTCCCTCTTGACTTAATTATAAATAATTAATGTGATAAGGTATAACCATTAAATTTAGACAAAAATTAGTTGTGAAGTAAACTACTATTTTTCTGCTTTTACTATTAATGTTATAGATTCTTCATATGAATGACCTTGATAAATAATTGATGCTGTCACTTTAACAGTGTATGCCACCTTGCCAGATTCTAATAGTAAATGTGCATAATATTTACTATCATTCATTTTCATCTTTTGTGGTGTAGGTGCATTTTCAGGCAAAGTACTTCACGTAAAATCATAATTACCATAATATAAAAGAGAATTAGTGGCATCAATCATTCGAGAATTTGCCGGGGTTTTGGTTCCGTCATCTTTTTCTTTATTACCGTAATCAACATTCCTTAAAATAATGTAAAGCGGTTGGCATGATGTCAATGGGATTACACAAGCACTTATAGATAAAGAAGTTAATAACATTAAAAAACTGATTTTTTTAAACTTAAGCATTATCAAACTCCTGATTAGCGAAAACTAAACTATAGATATTTACTAAATAATCTGTATTAATCAATTCTCAATTTCGATATTGAAACGCATAATAATGTTTGTATAGAATGTTATATATACCAGTCAATGTATTATCTGATGGAATAATTGCAGGAGAAGTTCAATCAACATAAAAACGATAACCTGTGATGCAATAAACATATGGTGAGTCATTTGGATTAAAATTTACATTAATTTCATATCAATATTTAAATTGAAATATATTTTCAGAAGTGATGCGATGTTCAAAATCATAAATTTTACATTCTCATGAGTAAGAAGTAAGACTAGAAATTTGATACATATAGTTTGTAATTCCATAAATAATTTCTGCCAATTGCATTTCAGTATCTTTGGAATGATTTACTCAAAAAGTATTCAATTTCTCCTGATTTATTTGAATGCCTTGTTGTGTACCACTATCATAATATTTTCCATATTTAGTATCATCAGTAAAAGAAATATTTGATTGAAACTCAGCAAACACTTTATTGATATTAGCAAAATTTATAGATATAGGAATTATTGTGCCGAGAGCAAAAGTTGTACTGAATGCAACGGTGGCTCAAACTAATATGTTATTTTTTAATTTAGTTTTCATATTATGACCACTTCTTTCCATCGTTGATTAAAGTAAAATATTCATTTTTAGGTCAATGCGTGTATGCAAAACCAATAACATCACCACTTGGAGTAATGAGTTGCGAATCGTCAAGCGATTGAGTAAGTAATTTAAATTGAAAATTATTTAAATTATTGGATAAACCTAAATTATAAAAACTATTTAAAGGAGCTGTTCAAGTTATGGTCCAATTAACACCATTTCCATCATCGCTTGGAGTAATATTAAGTGCCATAAATTCATTAATTAAACTAGTTGAAGTTTGGTGGTTAATTGTTGATGAACTGGCTTTATATAAATATTGCGGAGCACGTTTTGTTGGATCTTGTGGGGTTACCGTGTTTATTTCGTGGTAGACATTGAATGTGTATTGAAAGTGTGCGCGAGTTCTTGGATCAAAAATTTCAGTTATATTCGCCCCTTGATTGCCCCCATATTCTCCTTCTTTATCTAATCATTCTCAAGTTTTAGTATCAAAATCCTTTTTTTGAAATTGAAATTGCATTTGTAATTCTAATTTAAGAACGGCTCAATCTTCAAATTTAAAATCAGTATGACTATAACGATTAGTACCAAGTATGGTTTCAAATCGAACATCTTTATATTCTGAATTTAAAATATTTCATTGTTTGTTATCATCACTAGAAAGAATTAAAGCGCTACCATAATCATTTTCTGTTGGTTGACTAAACTCCTTTACATTATTAATCAATTCTAAAGACTGTAAACGCCCTACTCCGATGGATGTTTTAGGAGCAGCACATGATGAAACTAAATTAACTAATGGTATTATTGGTAATAAGCAAAATATCTTATATAGCTTTTTCATTACAACCTCCTTTGTCAACGATTTCAGACAAAATTAAAACCATACAATAAACTAATTCAAGCAATTGGTACAAATAAATCGGCAATTTTATCACCAATTGAAAATATGGTAAAAAGCGTCTTAGGGGTATCGTCTGGATATATAACTCATAATGCTGAGACATAAGGACTACCGAAATCAAATGGCGAAGATTGGAATCCATTAAAAGAATAAGTTTGTAATCATGATTGAGTAAATAAATTAGAAACGTATTTTAAAGGCCAAATATAACTAATTCCTTTTAGTGCATTGTAACTCGGTTCAGCTGTAATCATTTGGACTGGAGCAATTCAATAAGATAAGAAAACACTAATTAGTATGAAGGAAATGCTAAATACTTGAACAAACACTAATGATTTAGCATTTATACCGATAGTCACACCTATTGTGACACACAAAACAATAGTTAAGATGAGCGAATATACTACCGCACCATAATCGGCAGTCATTCACATAATGGATACTTGTAAGTTTTGCATCATACATAATGTAGCGATAGCACAACTTGAAAAATATGTAATGATAAACATGACGCCAAAGAAAATACTCATAGCTCAAATAAAACTAATTTTTTTATTTCCTGAATTTTCAATGCGTCGTAAAATATTAGATGAACGATATTCAAAAATCATAGTAGGGATTACTATTAAGCTGATAAAAACAATAGAAATATAAGACACCGAAGGAAAAATTAAAACAGATGAAAGTGTACCGTCAAATAGATTTCATGCTAAACAAGAAGCACAAATAAAAATAGCTGGAACAATAAAACTAAAAACAATATTCAATGGTGATTTTCAAAAATATTTGTTAATAAATGACAGACTAGCTCGCATTACACACTCTCAGCAATTAAATGCTCGATACCTTTAGCAGAATGGCTTAATAATGTTTTAACTTTTACATCATTGGCAATTTTTTTATCTTTAATGACGATGATGCGGTTAGCAACATTTTTTATTTCATAAACATCATGCGAAATAATGATGGCAGTAATATTTTTAATACGAAAGTAATTTTTAATAAAACTAATAATTTTTTGTTTGATGGAAACGTCCAAATTATTACACAATTCATCAAATAAAACAATTTCAGGATTATGAAATAAAGATAACATTGCATTTAATCTTTGTTGTTGTCCACCAGATAATTTGCTAACACGCATTTTAATAAATTTTTCAATCCCAAATGCATAGCAGAAAATAACTAAATCATCCATTGTGGTAGTGGATTTATATAAACGGTGTGTAAAAGAAATGTAATCTCATACTGAAAGTGAAGATAATAAAATGTTCTTTTGATATGAAATACCGATTCGTTCTGTTGGTGATCAATGGTATTCTAAATCATAAATTACTTCACCGGTATTAGGACGCAAGTAATCAACTAGAATATCTAACAATGTTGATTTACCGACACCATTAGCACCAACGAGCGAAATGATATCACCACGTTTTATTTTGATATTAATGTTTTCAAATAATACATTTGGTTTACTTTTATAAACAGAGAATTGCTTAGAAATATTACTTAAATTAATTAATATTTTTTGATCTTTAGGAAATTGATCTGTTTTTAAGCGTTTTAAAAAATCACCGATATTTTTTTCAAAAAAATTAGCGTGAAGAAATGATGTTTCTAATTTTTTAAAAAACTTGCGTTTAGACAAAGGATGATATTTTGGTGCGACATAATTTGCAATATTTGTTTTCATAATTTTATCCTTTCGCATTTATTACGTTTCTTTTATAAAGTCCTACTGAACTTCCCAAAAAGATGATTACCATAACAAATGGAATAATTAAATCTAAAAGTTTATCGGTTTTTGCTGCAAAAGTAAAAACAGGAATGTTATTAATAGGGAATCATGATGGCATAATACCCATACT
This sequence comes from Mycoplasmataceae bacterium, assembly GCA_031259945.1. Lineage (GTDB taxonomy): Bacteria > Bacillota_I > Bacilli_A > Mycoplasmatales > Mycoplasmoidaceae > Malacoplasma_A. The sequence continues at coordinate 4,020 of JAIRKU010000028.1, read as the reverse complement.
AAATATGGCGTTAATATCACCAGACCAATAACTGCCATATAGTATCGGATCAAAACGTCACATATCAATTACATCAAACCCAAATAGTTCAATGTCGCCTTGGCATTTGTTCACATACCATGTATTTAAAATATGCCCATTACCAAAGTCTAGATCAAAATATGGAATTGGAACCATGTTAGTTATAAAAGGATGATTTATATCGAATATTGATGTGTAACCTAAACGCATCGATAAATAATCATTAATAGAGTCAAATTTACCATTATGGAGAATATCATTAACAATATCTTGGTTTCATTGATCAGCCGTTAATATTCCGTTATTAAAAGCCGGACCCTGGGTGACAGATTCTAAAATTAATGTAGTTGGGTATCGAAATGGTGAAAAATAAGTTACTGTTCAAATAGAAAAAGGTTTAAATTGGTGAGTATCCGAGTTTTGCGAATACATAGCAATGTACTGCAAGGGAATTCCCCCCCCTCCCAAGAATATGGAAAATAATACAAGAGCGGCACCAACAATTTGAATCGAAACAATCGAATTAAGTAAAGTTGCCATTAAAATACCAATTGCTGATCCTAAGAATGTAAATGCAAAGATGGAAAAAAATAAATTACCATAACTAGCATTTTCTAACATGTATTTAATGTATATACCATTTTGATGATCTACCGCTCAAATTACCAGACTACCGATGAAAAAACTAAATAGATAAGACATAAAACTTAATGGTAAATAGAACAAAGCAATCATCAAATAAAAACTTCAATTATTGTTAATTTTCATGGCGATACGTTTGATCACATCCGTTTTTTTAAAGGAATAGACAACTAAGGGTAATGATAGGCATGTTAGACAAATGACGGATAATGTAGCCACGCCTGGAACTACATAGATTGGAGAAAGAAATGTAACATTAGTATCAGGAAGTGCGCTATTAGTTATGTCTGCCGCATTAACACTACAAGTAAAAGTAATATTGGCTAATAGGACTAAAGCAAATGGTAATATTCATGAGAAGAAAAAATTTAATTTATCTTTCCAAAAGAACTTGTTAATAAAAGAAAGTATATTTAGCATCTTCTAAAATATAACAAACGAAAGGATAAATTAATAAGAATTTTTTTGTGCCTTCATTAGAAAATCTAACCAATATAATAATGGTTATATGTTGTATGTAATTGACCATCCTATCATTAAAGTAAAGCTTTCGCGAATGCGCAACAAAAATACCGATTCTAAAGCTTTTCGTTCCAATTTAATGGAATTAAGCCAACTAATGGCTTATGAAGTTACTAAAAATTATCATAATGTGTCTTTCCCGATCGAAACACCAATGGGCCCAACTAAAGGGTATAAAATGCGAGAAAACATTGTTTTAGTACCGATATTAAGAGCAGGACTAGGCATGGTAGATGGATTCAAATCAATTATTCCTCAAGCCCCTATAGGGTTTATTGGTTTATACCGTGATGAAAAAAACTTAAAGCCTATTCACTACTATTGCAAAATGCCTGAAAGCATTAAAGGAGCTAACATCATTGTTCTAGATCCGATGTTAGCGACAGGTAATTCGGCTGCTGAAGCTATTAAAATATTAAAAAAATATAAACCTAATTCCATTAGACTTGCTGCTATCGTTTCTGTTAAAAGAGGCATTCAGACTGTTCAAAAAGCTTGCAAAGATGTCGATATCTATGTAGCGGCAATTGATGAAAAATTAAATCGTGACGGTTATATCATTCCTGGATTAGGTGATGCAGGAGACCGTATTTTTGGAACAAAATAATATTCATAACCCTAATCGTTTTTATATTCTGTCAGCATTATGAACAGGTACGCTGTCTTTTTTAGCATTAATAATTGGGATAATTATTGGGTTATCCATTTACCGCTTTGATGTTATCTATGCCTTTGCCATTACTTTGATATTTCCAACTATAGTAGTATTTGTTTCACAAAAAATAACTAATGGCATTTTAACCTTTGCTAAGGGTGGCGCGAAGGGAAAACAAATTATTTGAATAGCTGTATTTTTATTTATTTTTAAGTATTTAATTTTAATGATTCCTTTAATTATTGGACTATTGATTAATGCGATTACTAAGACTACTATTTTTAATCCTTTTGCTTTGGTGGTAGGCGTTTTAATTTATCCATTAACAACTTTAATAGTACAATGATACTTTATTAGAGATAATAAGAAAAAACAATAATTAAAGTTTTATGCAAAATTACAATCCTTTTAAAATTACACCTGAAATAATTTCAATTGTTATAGTTGCTTTAATTATTTTTCTTGCATTTTTAGTTTATTACTTAAAACTTAAAAAAGTACCAATTAACACTGCACCTAGTGGATATGTATTAATAATTCAAATCTATATTGAATTTGTACGTAATTTAGTTATTGATATTATGGGTAAAAGATTTGAAAAAATTACCCCTTTTTTTATTTTTTTATTTTCTTATTTGTTATGCGCCAATTTAATTGGTGTGTTGGGATTTGCCTACCCAACCGGTTCATTAACAGTTACCCTAAGTCTGGGTTTAGTAATGTTTATTGGCACATTTGTTATTGGGTTTCATTATCAAAAACTTTCTTATTTAACTAGGTTTTGTATTAATTATAAAAGTAAAAAAACAGGTAAACATTATCCGATTATGATTAATCCATTAAATGTGATTGAAGTTGTTACGCCGCTTATTTCTATTTCTTTTCGTTTATGAGGTAATATTTTTGCGGGCGGTGTGATCATCACTTTATGATACTTCATGATTGGGTATATAACCAGTTTTATTCCGGTGATTGGTGTTTTAAGTTTATTAACGGGATTAGTGTCACCACCAATTCACGGATATTTTGATATCTTTGTGGGGATTATTCAGGCACTAGTATTTACTATGTTAGTAATGGTATACTGATCATTAGCCAAAGATCATGGTAATTATAAAGTTCAAGATCTACAAAAAGTAGACGAGAGAACTGTTTAAATTAAGCGCCATATAAAACTCAGTCGCCGATGACAACCATTTTTCACTAAACATTATCTGTAAAATATTGTGAATTAGATCTCAGGATTATTTTGATAATTGAAATATATATTTGGAATTCAAGCCTTAGGTATTTTTAAAGCTAAATCGTCGCTGTTTACTGATACGTATTCAACAGTTTTACTATCGTCTTCTATCGTTATTGCAGCTACTGTACCTGCCGATGCTATGGCGCTATAATCTCCGTTGAATAATAGCGGTGTAACATTAAACCATATACCGCTCTTTGCTGGGTTGTCTGTTGGGTCCGGCGTTTCTGACGAATTATGAAGATAATACATTTTGATTCCCATTATTGTCGAAATATTTGCATCTATAGGCTGTTTCCCTTCTTTAAGTATTCCATATAAACCAAAATTTACAGATCAAGCTAATTCTGATCAACCGGCGATTTTTACTTTAGATATATTTATTCAAATATGATTTATATTTGCTAAGTCGACTTCTGGTGGACAAAATTCTCGAGCATTCCATGCAGAAATATGAGCAATCCAATCTGCCTTCATATTATTATCAAATCATAGAGCGCTTTCATAACCATCATTGAAAGTTTTATCATCTTTTATGATATAAGGTTCATTGGCAAATTTGTTAAATTCATCCACACTGTAAAAATCTTTTTCATAGATAAATGACTTATTGTATCATATACCGTATCCCGCGCCTATACCACTGCCAATACCGACAGCTAGTGCGCATGCTACTAGTGCTATTTTAACTTTATTACGTCTTGTTCAAATACGATGTTGTTTAGACGTTAAAACATTGTTATAAGGATTGGAAGGACTACCATCTTCCTTACGAAATTTTAGTGACTCTGTTTGATTTTTAGTTTTCATTTTTTTCTCCTTTGTGAAAATAATCAACTAGACAATAAAAAAAGCAAGAACTAGCAAATGCTAAATTCTTGCTTTTAAGAAAAGCTAAAGCGTCAAGAGCAACTAAGTTGCTCTCTCTCTCTCT
>JAIRKU010000026.1 GCA_031259945.1 Mycoplasmataceae bacterium | reverse complement strand
GAGAAAAAAATGAAAAACATGAAATTAAAAAGAATATTAGGAATCTCTTCCATAATGTTAGTTGGATTAGGAATTAGTATTCCAATTGCATTAACAACTAGTTGTAGCGGTTCGGTTGACTCGGTGGATTTAACATTTACATCAAAAGCAGATTTCGACAAGTACTTTCAAGACCATCATGATGTATACAATGATTCATTGGATGCTTATAGTGCAAGTAGTATGGAAATCTTTGATTATTTCATCACCAACCACAGAATAAGTGCGGCAAATATGCTTTATTCTGGCATGTCTGAAATGGCAATTCCAAGTTTGTCAAAAGATGCAACTAATGATAACCCCTTAAAATTAAAAATAAATGTTGGAGATTCCGACGCGCGATTAGAGATTACAAAAGATTTTTACATAGACTTAGATGAAGGTGCGAAAGCCACATATAAGGCAGGATCATTTGTTGAATATTCCATCAACGATGAAGCAATTGTAAGGCATTCCAAATTTATTTATTGACTCACTTATAAAAATTATTCTTATGAAATCAATAATGAAATAAATTCAAGTATTCCAGGCAATTTCGATAATAACCATACGAATGTTGATATCTATTCCATAAGTGATATGTTTTATTTAAGGTTAGCCCATTTTGTTAGTAATGAAATAGAGTTTGTGCTTCCCACAGCTTGATATCCCAATGTTGTATTTAATGTTTAAAACTTATTTATTTTTTACATCGCTAAATGACATTTAAAAAATATAATTAATGCCATTTTATGGAAATCACTAAATATATACAAAGCATTACTAATGAATTAATAAACAATGAATCTAAGCTAAATGCATTAGATACCGCCATCGGTGATGGAGACCACGGTTCTAATGTTGTGAGGGGTTTTAAAGCCATCTTGGAACAATCATCTCAATTTACTAAGGAAAGTCTAATTGAAAAAGATTTAATGACATGTGCCCAACAACTTATGTCTAAAATTGGTGGTAGTTCGGGGCCGTTGTTAGGTTCAGCCTTTATGGCTTTAGCCATTAGTTTTAAATCTAAAACTACTTTTACTAATAAAGATTTAGCTTTAGGTATACAAGCTGCTTTTGATCGTATTAGTCAATTAGGTAAATCTAAATTAGGTGAAAAAACTATGTTAGATGCTATTCACCCAACAATTGATGCTTTCAATAACAGTAATAGCAATAGTTTGGATTTTGCGCAAGCAGCAACCGCTGCTAACAAAGGTGCGGAAGCAACTATCCCTATGCTAGCTATGAAAGGACGCGCTTCTTATTTAGGCGAAAGATCAATTGGTCATATGGACCCTGGTGCATATTCTGTGGCGCTTATTTTTAAAGCATTAAGTGAAACTCAGGATATTCCACCGACTCAAACTACAAATTCTGATAAATTGGAACCAAACGAAAATATTAGTAATGAAATGAAATTACAACCTATATCTAAAAATGTTAGCATTCTGGTTGTTTCACATAGTCAAACGCTTGCTCAAGCACTGGTTGAATTTGCTAAAGAAATGAAAACAGGTGATTTTGCTTTTGAGTATGTAGCTGGAATCGAAAACGGTAAAGTATTTGGCACTGATTCACAAATTATCAAAAACAAGTTAGAAACTTTAGTTGTTAATTCGGAAGTACTAATCATTTATGATTTAGGTTCTTCTAAAATGAATTCTGAACTAGCTATTAGTTTATTCCCAAGCGATGCTCAAAAACGTATTAAACTTGCTAGTTGTGCTTTTGTTGAAGGCACAATTGTTGCAGTTTCAAGCAATAATACTAATAGTGTAGAAGAACTTAAAAATATTGTGGAATCACAAATGAAAGTAGAAAAATAATTTTTTATGATGCCTACTACATTTAAAGAATTTATCTTACCATGTAAAAATAATAAATCTCTTGGTAATTTATTATTTATCCATGGTTTTTGTGTCGATCATACATACTTTACCGCCGCTAATAAATTAAGTGAACATTTTGATGTATACATGATTGATTTACCAGGACACGGAACTAATAATGACAATATTACGCCGAAAGATTTAAAGCTTAATAAAATGGCTCAATATATTGTAGATTACATTAATTTTAAAAAACTGGACAATATTTACTTAATGGGGCATTCTATGGGTGGCGCTTTGGTGTCGTTGGTAGAACGTCTTATTCCAACTAAAATTAAAAAATTAATTCTTGTATGCCCAGCTAATCCGGCAGCCATTCATGCAGGATTGAAATCCTTTTATATATTTTATCCTAAAAATATGGAACAAAAAACCCGTTTATTAAGATGTTTATATGCTCCAAATAATTTTGATACATATTCTAAAAATCCAGCATGAATGGCAATGAACCAAAAACAATTATCATTTCAGTTGGCTAATTGAAAAAATATGAAGAAATTGTTTCACAATATAAGTTGAGCCATTTTAACTTATGTCAAAAAAGCTCAAAAACAAATTCAAACACCTACATTACTAATGGTCGGTAAATATGATCAAACAATTCCTGCTTATCACACTTTAAAATTCTTTAAAAAGCATTTACCGGAACATGTATTAACTACTTATCAATTTGATCAATCTGGCCATTTAGTGTTTGAAGAAGAAGAGCCAATATTTATTGATCAAATTCTAAAATTTGTTAAATAAGTTTTAAATCGTCTACTGTTGTAATTTTAAAATTAGATAAACTGCCCGTCACCAAATGTTGTTGCGAAACATTTAATTTAAGATATGTAAATAAGTCTGTTACTTTATTAGATGACTTCACTTTAATATTTTTTCAATATTTATATTGAATAGTTTGAGGTGTTTGAATTAAATATTTGTTATGTCGATCTAAGTATTTCACAGTTTTAATTATTTCACCGATGGAGTCATGGATGGGTAAAACTGTAGAAGCATAACCGTATTTTTGAGCCACTAAAATGCTCTGTTTAATAATTTTTGGAGTTACATTTATTCTGGCAGCATCATGAGTTAGAATAATGTCATTTGGTTGTAATGAAAAATTTTTCTGTACATACATCATTGCATTCATTAATGATTTATAACGTTGTTTGGGGTCACCAAATGTTAGATAACAATTTTTAGATTTTAGTTTATCGATATACTTTAAATAGGAAACGCGGTGTTCTTTATTAATTACTAATATTATTGTCTCAATATTTTTACAAGATAAAAATACGTTAAGCGAGTGTAAAAATAATGGTTTACCTTTTATAGGAAATAATGGTTTGATTGGCGTTTCTTTAAAACGATGTCCTAATCCAGCAGCTAAAATAATTGCATATGTCATAATTATTTTATACCTACAATATCGTTATGTTGTAATTTAGCTAATTCTACCAAATTTTTCATTAGCATCGTTACCGTCATAGGGCCGACACCACCAGGAACCGGTGTGAGATAACCTGCTACCTTGCTAACAGATTCATAATCTACATCTCCACAAAGACGTCCTGTTTCATCGTGATTCATCCCTACATCAATAACAGTTGCATTTTGTTTTATGTAAGAAGCATCAATTATTTTAGCTTGTCCTATTGCACATACTAATATATCGGCTTCTTGGCATATTTCTCATAAATTTTGAGTTTTGGAATGACATAAAGTAACAGTAGCATCTTCTAATAGTAATAATGATGCTATAGGTTTGCCAACAATATTGCTTCTACCTACTACAACCGCCTTTTGACCCGCAATTCTAATATGATAATATTTTAATAATTCAATAATACCAGCTGGTGTGCACGGTTTTAAAAGAACTTCAGTTTTTCTAGCTGTTCATAATTTGCCAATATTTTCAAGATGAAAACAATCTACATCTTTATTGGGAGCAATATGAGCGATAATTTTCGTTTCATTGATGTGAGAAGGTAATGGCATTTGTACTAAAATACCATTCACTGCTGCATCTAAATTTAATTGTGTAATCACTTCTAATAACACTTCATTAGTCGTATCCTCTGATAATTGTTTTAATTCAATAATTATCCCTAATTGCTCGCCCAACTTTATTTTGTTACGTATATAAATATTACTAGCGGGATTAGAACCTATTTGAATAATTACTAATCTCAGTACAATATTTTTTGTTTTAAATAAATTAATTTCTTGTTTTAATTTTTCAACAATCTGACTAGAAACTTTTTTGCCATCTATTACAATCATTGAGCAATTATAAATGTTATTTTGCGCTAGATGATATAACGGTTGCAGCAAATGCTTTAGCAATAGTTTTAACTTCTTCTAATTGTTGTTTAGATGGGTTAAACCTAATATGAATGCCTTTGTCATATGGTTTAAGTTGTAATGATGTAGCCATATTAGTTAATATATTTTGTGCTTCACCACTTCAACCATAAGAACCAAAAATTAAAACTTGTTTATCTTGATTATTAATAGCATCTATATTAGTTAATAAATGTGCAATAGGAGGCGTCGCATTTTTATTTAATGTAGGACTCCCAATACAAAAGGCAGTAGATTGGCTTATTATGTTATTTAATACACTTCATTCATAATCATTAACATTGTATATTGATACATCAATATTTTTGTCATGAAGTAAAATACCTTCTTTTATAGCTTCAGCAATTTTACCAGTATAACCATAAGAAGAAACATAAAAGACAGGAATACTTAATTTTCTGGGTGTAATGTTACTTCATGTGCGATATTGATTGAAGACGTGTTTATATAAACCATTTTTAGTTAATATTGGTCCATGACTAGTGCATATAAATTCACAATTTAATGGTTCTAATTTATCTAACCCCTCATTCGCATATTGTTTGAAAGGACTAAAAATTACATCATAGTACAATTTAATAGATGATTTATAGGCATCTACATATGTAACATTTGTGTCAATCATATTAGGTTCGCAATAGTGTGAACCTAAAAAATCGCACGTAAATACCGTTTTGTCTTCTTTAACATATGTAAACATAGAATCAGGCCAATGCAAAAATGGTGCATTGATAAATTGTAAAGTCTTATTACCTAATGATAAGGTGTCTCCATGTTTAACGATGTGACAATTTAAAGGTAATTTAATAATTTCTTTTAAAAAAATGCTACTAGGTGCGGTGCAATAAATTTGAATGTTAGGAATTTTTTGAATTAATTCTATTAAGGCACCAGTATGATCCGGCTCGCAATGATTAACTATTAAATAATCAATTTTATTTAATGGTAAAACTTCTTCGATATTGCCGATGTATCCTTTAGTAAATTTTTCATGGCACCCATCAATCAATGCAACTTTATCGCCTTTAACTATATATGAGTTGTATGATGTACCATATTCGGTGCGCATCACAACATCAAAAATCCTCATGTTGGGGTTCAACACACCAACTGAATATATGTCTTTGGTTACTTTAAACATAATTAAATCTTTTTAAATTGTGTTTTATCAGCACCACAAATGGGGCAAATGTAATCGGCTGGTAAATCATCAAATGTTTTACCTTCTTTTTCGTCATCATAAGTGTATCCACATAATGTACATTTATATTTAGCCATAATAAATCTCCTTCAAAATATATATGTCAATTATTATAGTGTGTGAATTAATGTTTTATATATCTTAACTCAGAGCAAAAAATTGGATTAAAAATTAATTAAGCGACAAAACACTATTTTAATAAGTTTTGGTATGAAAAATAGTCCTCATGTGAGGACTATTAGTACACCTTCCAAACAGGTGCGAACTTTCTAATCACAAATTGCTAAAAATATAATATAAATTAGTTATAGGTCTTGGAAGTACGTCCTTGAAGAACTTCATAGTTGTGCCAGGTTACACGAGGCGGCCCGGGATGCTCGTTAAATCCGGGGATTAATATACCTTAAAAATCAACAATGAACAATATTACTTTAGTTGAAGTGGTTTGAGTTGGTAATCCAATCTCCACAAATTATATTGAACGGCTAAATAAATTTCTTAATCCATACGATGAACGAAATATTACTACAGCTATGTGAAACAAAGAGATCTTACATGGTGTTAATAAAGTTAATACCTACAATCGTTTTATGGTTGTCTTTGATTACGACGAACAAAAACCATACCAAAAATGTTTTAGCTATTCTAGTCCTAAACCAGACGATACTAAAATTGATTTAAGATATTTCATACTACCAAATAAGCAAAAAATAATGTTAAATTCTCCAATTGATATACCGACTAGATATTTAATAAAGGTTAATTTTCAAAAAATGAAAGAACGCGAAAAAAATAATCAAATCTTAGATAATCTGGACAAGAATATACAAAACTTAAATTATGTCAAACAATTTAGAAAAGATATTTTAGAACAATACGAAGTGATATATAAAAACATATGATCTAACCCCCGATTTCATAAAAATAATGTTCAATGGTCACATGATAGAATGATTAATGATAAAAGACAACATATGTTTTGTAAAAAAGAACTTGAATTAATAATAAATCAAGTAAGTAAATAGCTATATCCGCATTAATAATTACTTACATATCATCTTTTAATTAAAAAATGGAAATAAAACATTAATGACTTGTTTAAAGATTTGATTATTTTTAGCAATTTGTAATTAGAAAGTTCGCACCTGTTCTTCAGACTCTTGTGAGAATTTGATTATTTTTACAACTCATGTCTTAAAATCTAAAAAAGATACTAGAATAATGAAAGCGGGAATATTATGAATATATTACTTAATTTCATACAAAGCTTCTTTGGATCTGCGGGGCTTGTAGTAGGGTTATTTGCACTTTTTGGATCTATCCTTTTAAGAAGAACTATTCTTCAAACAGTTGTATCAACCTTCACTACTGTGTTAGGCTTCTTCATTCTTTCACTAGGAGGGGGCGCAATCGGTACAGCCATGACTGACTTTAAAAATATGTTTGGCATTATTGTTGGAGCCGGTTCTAGTGGGACGGTTGCTGCTAGTGATGCTTTTGCAATCGCTATGATGAATAATGCTGCCAACATTGCTGCCGTAACTTCTATCATGTTATTGCTCAGCATTTTATTTAACTTATTACTAGCTGGTACAACTCGATTTAAAAATATCTATTTGTCCACCCACATTGTTATGTATTTCTGTGTAGGTTTTACAGCAATGTATATGTTGTGTACACCTAATGGTGTGAGTGATATTGCTTTAGGTAAACAAGGATTAATTATTGCTGTAATCGGCGCTGCATTAATCGCCATATATACCACGTTGGCCCCAAGTCTTACTTCTAAAGTAACTTATGATTTAATGAAAGACAAGAGTTTAAACTTGTGCCACCATGGCTTATTTTGTTTTTCATTAGCTCAAGCCGTAGGCAAACTATGTGGTAAAGCACAAAAAGGTAAATACACATCCACTGAAAATATGCATTTGCCACGCTGGATGTCTTTTTTAAGAAACTCTAATGTTACCATCATATTAGTTATGACTTTATTATTTGTTATTGTGTTTGTAACTGCTTACATTATGAACCCTAGCGGTGCTAGCAATCAAATTAGTTCTTCTCCAACTGCTCTTAAATCATTAGGTGTTGTATTAGTAGTAGATGCATTTACTTTTACTGCTGGTTTATTGGTATTGATTGAAGGTATCACTATGATGGTTAATGAACTACGAGAATGCATTAAGGGGGTATCACAGCGATTCATTGTTGGTGCTAAAATGAGTGTGGATGCTTCGTTAATATTAAAAACACAGCCCATTGCAGTGTTGCTGGGTTTCTTAGCTTCGTTTGTTGGTGCTATTGTAACTATGGGTATTTCGTTTGCATTCCATGCAATGGATGGTTCATTATTTTCTTCTATTATTCTACCAAGTGTTGTCGTCTTCTTTTTCCTGGGTGGTACTGCTGGTATTTTTGGCAACATGCGCGGTGGATTATTAGGTTGTTTAATGGCTGGTTTCATTATTGGCTTAGTTGTTTCATTTTTGCCTATTATCCTAATTGCTACATGAAACACATTGTCACCAGTCACTAATGGGGCATGATATAACAACACTACATATTGGCAATGACCCAGCTCGAAGGTACCGCCCGCTATATCTGCCAATTCTTATGGCGAATCAGATTACATCTTAATTCCTATTTTTGGTTGGATTATGTATGGCTGTAAATCTATAGGAACGGTTGGTGGCATTAATGCCGGCACCTTTATCATGATTGCCGTTACTGTAATAGTTTGATGTGCTCTAATATTAGATGGTCAATTAAAAGTACGCCGTGAAAAACAAACTACTCCTAAAATATTTTACAACCATAGGCTAAATAATATCCAAGCAGAACAAAAATATTATCAAGATTCTTATAAAAATAAAATTGATTACATTAACGAATCTATACAAGTATTAAATAAAAAGAAAAATGTATATTCGTCAGATAAATATAAACGCAAGCTTTATAAATTAAATAATTCTAAGCATAGAGCTAGTCATAAGTTGAATCGCCAACAAAATAAAATTAAGCATAAGTTACTTAAGTTAAGAACTAGTCGTTAATATTTTTACTTCAAAGCTAAGCTTGCTACGCCATAAAGCGCTGCATCATTACCTAGTTGTGCTTTAACTATTTTTACATGTTCAAATGAAGAAACGGGTTTTTTGGCTAATTTCATCATGCTTTGCTTTAAAGTTGCAATATCAAAATATTTATCTTCTGTAATTTTACCACCCAATACAATATAAGAAGGGTTAAATAAATACACATAATTCATAATGCCTTTAATAATGCCATCAAATCATCGTTGTACTTCATGTTTAATAGCTACGTTTATTTTGGCTAAAGATAAACATTGCTCCCCAGTTAATTTTTTACCATATGTCTTTTCACAACGAATAATTAAAGCCGGAACACTATAATGCATTTCATATAAATGATTGTTGACTAACATTTGTCCACATTCTCCCGAAGCATAAGTAGCTCCCATGTAAATTCTGCCCTCTACAATTGGGCACCCTGCAATACCAGTACCAATTGCCATAACAATTGCATTAATTTTTTTAGTATTTTTTAAACAGCCAAATTTCAATTCGCCTTGAGCAGCCGCTTTTACATCATTCATTACATATAAAGGTAATTTGCAATATTTATTAAATTCTTGTTTTATATGCATGCCTTCATAACCTTTAAGTGTATGATTGGGTGACAAGACAATATATTTATCGGTGTCAATAATTCCCACCATAGTAGAACATACACAACGAATGTCTTTATATTTAGTTTTCATCCCAGAGGCAAATTGTGCCATGCTTCACACTATTTCTAAACCAGAATGATGTTGAGCGTGAGTTTCGTATCTACCTTTTTTTAAAATCTTAAAACTCTTTTCATCAAATAAAGCTCACTTAATAAATGTGCCACCCATATCCATTGCTAATATCTCCATATGTAACTCCTTTATCTGGTTTTATTATATGAGCCTAAAAATTTTAATTTCTCCATAATTACGTCTCGTATTTTATTTAAACCTTGGGGAAAGTAATTGCGCAAGTCATATCCATGTTTGTCGCGATATTCACCTTCAATAAAATAACGTGCTAATTCTTTGCTAAAGGCAACTAGCAATTCTGTCCCTACATTAAATTTACATACTCCTAGTTGAATGGCTTTTTTAATTTGGTTAGCAGGAATCCCACTACCCCCATGTAAAACTAAAGGAGTGTTGGGTATAGCTTGGTGAATTTCTTCTAATCTTTGAAAATTTAATCCTTGTCAATCCTTAGGATAATTGCCATGTAAGTTGCCAATCCCCGCTGCTAATGCATCAATACCTGTTTGGACCATCAATTTACATTCCTGCACAGTTGCTAATTGTCCTTTAGCCCCATGATCTTTACTTTTACCCGGTACAGTACCCACTTCACATTCTACACTAATGTTTTTCGCATGTGCTAAAGTTACTATTCTACGAGTGTTCTTTAAATTTGTTGTTAATGGTAATTTACTACCGTCGTACATAACAGAAGTAAAACCAGCTTTAATCGCAGATATAACTGTTTTATATTCTCCATGATCTAAATGTATGGCAAGTGGAATGGTTATTTTATATTGTTTTACTACATGGCGTACTAAATCAGCAAAATCTTTTGGACCATTAAATCCTTTTAAAGCTTTTTCTGATATTGCAATAATGATAGGAGATTTAGTTTCTTGTGCAGTTAGAGCAGCAATTTTAATCATGTCATAATTGACAACATTCACATGCAATATTGCATAACAGTCTCTTAATGCTTTTTGTAGCATTGATTTAATGTTGACAAGTGACATATTTTTATTTCCAAGTATTTGGTAAAGGAACTTTATCTTGTTTTACACCATTAGTATAAACACCATTTTCTCAATTTTTAATTTCTTGATCAAATTGATGAATGTTGTAATTTGGTTTACTAATACGAGCATCTATTGCTTTAATAATGGCTTTATTGCCACCTTTATATTTTGTAGTAATAAAAGCGTCAATAATAGCTTCCATTAAGCCAATACCAGTAATATTACCGCCCATACCTAAAATATTACAATTGTATAGCTCGCGAGATTTACGCGCTACTTCTACATCGCGAGTTAAACAAACTCTAGTGCCTTTAGTTTTTTGAGCAGCATTGGTAATACCTACGCCAGTACCACAAATTACAATACCTAATTCTGCTTGTTTAGTTACAACTTGACGCGCTACTTCAAATCCATAAATATCATAGTGCGTACGTACATCACTATAAGTGCCACAATCAATGACTTTATGTCCTTTTTTAGTGAGATATTTTACTAAATCATTTTTTGTTGTAGTTACAATATGATCACATCCAATAGCAATTTTCATATTATTGCCCCCTCGTTAAAATATCTAACATATTGATGCGCACCCTATGTCGCCCACCTTCATATGTAGAATTAATAAAAGCAGTAATCATATTTTTAATTTGATGTAAAGTAGAGATTTCGCCACCAAAAGATAACACTGTAGCATTGTTATGTGAACACGTCATATAAGCAGAATGCTCATCAGCAATTTGAGCTACAACAATGCCGTGTGTTTTAGCAATATACATAAATGGCACAATACCGTAATCATCTATTGTTACTCCACGTTCCACTTTACCTTTTTGTATAGCTCTTACCAATAATTCGCAATTTTCTAAAATATCATCCGATACGTTTAGAATAATGGCTTTATGTCCAGAACTAGCAATACTTTTTTGTAATTCTTTTAAATAGTCTTTGTATTTTATATTAGAGATTAAACCTATTGTCATAATATTACACCTTAAAAGCCAATGTATCACATGGCGCCTTAATTAATTGTTCTAGTTCGTCGTCTAACTTCATTAATGAAATAGACATCCCCGGCATATCAATAGCCGTCATATAGTTCCCCACATGTGTGGACACTACATTAATATTTTTAGATTTTAAAATTTCTTGCACTTTACGATTCACTATGTATAACTCCATAATTGGCGTCGCTCCTAATCCGTTAATTAATACAGCCATTTTATCCCCATTTTGAATTTTCAGATGATTAATAATAGCTTCTGTCATTTGTGTTACAAAATCATCTACAGGCTGCATTTTAGCTTTTTGCACGCCTGGTTCACCATGGATACCTAAACCTAATTCTACTTCATCATCTGCTAATGTAAATCCTTTGTGGCCGACCGCCGGCACTACACAAGCATCCAAAGCAATGCCATAAGTACCTACATTTTTAATAGCCTTCTCAGCAACCGTTTTAACTTCGTTTAAAGATGCGCCTGTTTGCGCTTTGGCACCTGTTATTTTATGTACCAGCACAGTGCCGGCAATACCACGCATGCCTGTGTCTGCTTTGCTGTTAATTAAAGATACATCATCAGCCACAATAACAAAGTCAACATTTTTATTCTCAAGATTGGACATTTCAGCTGCCATTTGAAAATTCATGACATCACCTGTGTAATTTTTAATAATTAACAAAGTGCCTTTGTTAGAGTTACAAGCGTTGATTGCTGCTTGAATCATGTCTGGCGTGGGTGAAGTAAATATCGGCCCAGCAACAGCTGCTGATAACATACCATCACCCACATATCCGGCGTGTGCTGGTTCATGGCCGCTGCCACCACCCGATATTAACGCTACATTGTTTTGGTTAAAGGTTTTAGAATAAATTACATTGTATTTGTCCACTTGTGCTAATTTATTTGGAGCTGTTGCAACTATACCTTGCACCATCTCACTAACAATGTTTTCAACTTTATTAATTAGTTTTTTCAATGTTTTCTCCTTGGTCTTGTTCTTTTAATTGTTGTTCGTTCTCAATTAGATCTTCATCTAATGGAGCTTGTGATAAGACATCATTATTATCGTTCATAAACATCGTAATTGATTGAACTTTTTCACCTTCGTCCACATTCATAAGCTTTACACCCGATGTACTACGCCCAATTTGGCTTACTGTCGTAAGCGAAAAACGGATCACTTTACCAGTAGAAGTAATCATTAAGGCATCTTCATCGCCTTTAACTGCTCCCACAAAAATTAGTTTACCTGTTTTAGGGGTAACTTTAAGTGTACGCACCCCTTTAGCATTACGTTTAGTTAAACGATATTCTTCTACTGGGGTTAACTTACCAACGCCTTTAGTGCCGACAGAAAAAATTAAATTACCATCAACAGAATTAGATAAACCTACAATTACATCTTTGTCATCTAAATTCATACCATGAACTCCAGCAGCCGTTCTACCCATAGAACGTACTTGGTTTTCGTTGAAACGTACCATGTTGCCATTGGAAGCCCCAATATATATTTCTTGTCCTTCACGAATTTTAATAACTTTATAAAGCTTATCGCCTTCTTTTAAAGTAATAGCTATTTTCCCAGAACGATTAATCCTTTCAAATTCTACAAGATCTGTTTTTTTACTAATACCTTTAACTGTAGTAAAAAATAAAGCAGCGTTAGAATAATCGTCTACTGGTAAAATAGATAATATTTTTTCGCCTTTTTCAATATTAATGACGTTGATAGCGGGAATACCTTTAGCTTGTCTACTACCTAAAGGCACTTGGTGCCCACGAATACGATACACTTTACCAGCATCTGTAAAGAATAATAAATCAGTATGGGTAGATGCTGCAATGATTTTTTCTACATCGTCATCTTCGTGGGTTTGTAAACCTATAACGCCAACACCTCCTCTTCTTTGTACACGATATGTATCAATTGGTAATCTTTTTAAATAACCACGTGATGACATCGTTACAATGATGTCTTCTACAGGAATCAAATCTTCATCATCGATGTCTGCTACCGCAGAAATATCAATAGTGGTTTTTCTTTCATCGCCAAATTTTTTCAATAAAACATTTAATTCTTCTTCAATCATGTTAATTTTTAAATCGTGAGATTTTAAAATTTCAGTTAATTGAAGAATGGTTTTTTTCAATTGTGTTAACTCTTCTTCAATTTTCTGTCGCCCTAATCCATTTAATGCTCCTAAGCGCATATCAGAAATAGCTTTAGCTTGAATTTCTGATAATTTAAATTGTTTTACTAGATTAGTAATAGTTTCTTCGTTGCTCTTAGTTTTACGAATAGTAGCAATGACATCATCGATACGACTCACGGCAATGTATAAACCTTCTAAAATATGTTCACGCTCCTTAGCTTTTTTTAAATCAAAAGTAGCTTTGCGAGTTAAAACATTAACTTGATGATCAATGTAAATTTGAATCGCTTCTTTAATATTGAGCACCTTGGGTTCGCCATTCACTAAAGCTAACATATTTACACTGAAATTAGTTTGTAATTGTGTAGCCTTAAATAATTGGTTCATCAAAACTTCTGGCACGACATCTTTTTTAGTTTCGATAATAAATCTTAATCCGTTTCTTGTGGGCCCCCCACCTAAATTAGCGATCCCTTCAATGGTGTTGTTACTTACTAAATCAGTAATTTTATTTTCTAAATTTTCCGTGGTTACCATGTATGGTATTTCAGTAACCGTAATAATAGATTTACCGTTAGAAAGGGTTTTATAAGAATATTTCGCTCTCAAGGTTACTGAACCGCGGCCTGTATTAAAATAATCATCAATCCCACTACCGCCAATAATTTCAGCTCCAGTAGGAAAATCAGGCCCTTTTAAAACGGTTTTGATATCAGAAATAGAACAATGTGGATCGTGCGCCACTATTTTAATAGCTTCCACTAATTCATTTAAGTTGTGTGGCGGAATATTTGTAGCCATACCTACAGCAATACCGCTTGAACCATTCCCCAACATGTTAGGGAAAGCCGCTGGTAAAACTACAGGTTCTCTCTCGCTGCCATCATAGTTGTCTACAAAATCCACGGTATCTTTTTCGATATGTGCCATCATGGTATCGGCTAATTTAGATAATCTAGCTTCTGTATAACGCATAGCAGCAGGACTATCACCACCAATGGAACCAAAATTACCGTGACCATCAATCAAAGGATAGCGCATAGAAAAATCTTGCGCCAAACGAGCCATTGTGTCATATGCTGCCGTATCCCCGTGTGGATGATATTTACCAATTACTTCACCAACTAAACGCGCTGATTTTTTATGCGGTTTGTCGCTTGTCATGCCTAAAGCGTAAGCAGCATATAAAACTCGACGGTGTACGGGTTTAAACCCATCTCTGGCGTCTGGCAACGCACGAGCTACAATAACGCTCATGGCGTATTCTAAAAATGATGCTTCTAGTTCTTTAACGATTGCACGTTCATTAAGTTTCGTTTTTTTGAGATTCTCACGAATTTCTTCAATTGTTATATTTTTATCAGCCATAAATCACCCTTTTACACATCCAAGTTCTTCACATATTTAGCGTTCTCTGCAATAAAGTCTTTGCGGGGTTGTACATCATCTCCCATTAGAAATGAAAAAGTTTGATCCGCTTTAATGGCATCATCTATTGACACACGATGTAGAATGCGATTCTCTGGATCCATGGTGGTTTCTCAAAGTTGTTGTGCATCCATTTCACCTAAACCTTTATATCTTTGGATAGTGTATTTGGAACCACCCACTTGTTTTTTGAGACTTTCTAGCTCTTGTTCAGTGTAAGCATATTTAGTTACTTTGCCACTAATGAATTTATATAAAGGAGGTTGTGCCGCATAAATGTGTCCTTGTTCTACCAATGGTAGCATATATCTAAAAAAGAATGTTAATAACAAGATACGAATGTGCGCCCCATCCACATCAGCATCAGTCATGATAATAATTTTGTCATAACGAATCTTTGTTAAATCGATTTCGGGGTGTACCCCAACACCTATTGCAGTAATCAAAGCCATAATTTCATTATTTTCAAAAATTTTATTAGTTTTGGCTTTTTCTACATTTAAGATTTTGCCTCTTAATGGTAGAATAGCTTGATATTCATGTGCTCTGCCTTGTTTAGCAGAACCGCCCGCAGAATCACCCTCAACAATGTAAAGTTCAGTAACGGTGTTGTCTCTTAGTTCACAATCTGTTAATTTACCTGGCAGCGTTCCAGAATCAAAAGGCGACTTGCGTCTTGTAGCTTCGCGAACCTCTTGTGATTTACGGCGTGCTTCTTGCGCTAAAATAACTTTTTTAACAATGATGTTAGCTTCATCAGGGTTTTCTAACATGTATTTTTCGAAAATTTGTGAAGTGATTTCATTAACTAACGGCCTTACTTCTGTATTCCCTAATTCACCTTTAGTTTGGCCTTTATATTGTGGATTAGGGTGTTTGATAGAAATAATGGCTGTTAATCCTTCTAATACATCGTCTTTAGTTATTTTTTCATCTGTGTCTTTTAAAAATTTTTTTTCCACAGCAAAACGATTGATGATTTTAGTAATCGCCAATTTAAAGCCATCTTCGTGTGTTCCGCCTTCGGTGGTGTTTATGTTGTTACAAAAAGAATAAGTGGAGGGCACATAGGTTTTGTTATATTGGAAAGCCACTTCCACTTTAATGTTGTAAAACACATCTTTGCCCTCCGCCGGCGCTTTTACTTCTTTTTCTTGTTCCCCATAAACGATAGTAGATACTAAAACTTCTTTATCTTTGTTTAAATCAGAAATATATTGTTTTAACCCACCTTCATACATTCATTCATCTTTAATGTTTGACATTTTATCGTCAAAAATGATTTTAATACCCTTGTTCAAATAAGCTAATTGTTGTAAACGACCAGCGATGATTGAATGGTCGAACGGAAAATTTTCCATAATAGTAAAATCCGGATAAAACTCTATTGTTGTGCCTGTTTGTTTATCTGTGGTCGCCCCTATTGCTTTTAACGGTTTAACTTCGTGGCCGTTAATGGTGTCGTGATATTTATCTTTATTATCAAATTCAATGTAATAGATTTGCCCATCACGG
This sequence comes from Mycoplasmataceae bacterium, assembly GCA_031259945.1. Lineage (GTDB taxonomy): Bacteria > Bacillota_I > Bacilli_A > Mycoplasmatales > Mycoplasmoidaceae > Malacoplasma_A. Next base: position 18,700 of record JAIRKU010000026.1, on the reverse strand, counting down.
CACACTCACACTTTCATTCACAAACTTAAGGCATTCACTACAGAAGCTCCTACGCCGTGTAAGCCACCAGATACTTTATATGTTTCGTTGTCAAACTTGCCACCAGCATGTAGCTCACATAAAGCTGTTTCCACCCCAGATAACCCATTTTCTTGAATTTGGGTTGGAATACCTCGCCCATCGTCATCAACAATGATAGTACCTTCTTTAGTTAATGTAACAATAACTCGTGTGGCAAACCCCGCCATAGCTTCGTCGATTGAGTTGTCCACAATTTCCCATACCATGTGGTGTAAACCTTTAGAGTTTGTGTCTCCAATATACATACCAGGGCGAATACGTACAGGCTCCAGCCCTTTAAGAACTTTAATTTTCTCATAGGCTTGGGTGGGTGTGTTTTTAAATTCTTCAGACATAGTGATTTATTAATTTCCTTTAGTTTTAATTACAAATTGTTTATTAGAAACATCTACAACATCGTTGTTGTAGAGTTTTTTACCCCTACGTTGCTCGTTAGCTTGATTTACTAAAACGTGATTGGACAACAAAAATGAGCGTATTTGTCCTCCGCTTACCACAATTTTAGCAAATTTTAAAAATTGCCCTAGAGTGATAAAATCATTATTTATAATTACTTCTTGAGCTTTCATTATAATACCAAATGAGCTATATATTATACACATAATATATTTAAGTGTTTATTTTATGTATTTTTTTGTTATTTTTAAAAAAAATGACAAAAATGTATAGATTGTCCGTTTTTAATGAAAATAATGCTGTTTTTAGCTGTTTTATAGCCTAATAAAAAACATTTTGTAATTTTGGCTATTATTTTATTAAATCATTCTAATTGGTAATATTAAAGAAGTGTAGTTTTTATTGTTGGGATTTTTGATAAAAAAGTGCTTATTACTGTCGGTGAATTCAAACAAAATTTCATCATTGTCTATGTTTTTAATTAAATTTAATAGATATTTTACATTAAAGGAAACGCCGATATTTTCACCAGAATAATGTTTAATTGGTATTTCTTCATAAGAACTGCCGTATTCAATACTACGGCAGCTTAGTTTTAACATATTGCTACTAATATTCATTAACACTGATGGTTTTTTATCTCCGCTCGCTAAAATTAATCCTCTATCTATGGCATTGAAAATATCTTGTTTGTTAATTAAAAAATAAAATTGTTGTTGAGTTTCAATTGCTCTAATTGCTGATGGGTATTCACCTTCTAACAAACGACAATTAAATAAAATATCGTTTATATCAATAATTAATTGTTGATTTTTTAAGTAAAAGTTAACTTCTTTTTTATCAGTGATTAATTCTTCAATGCATTTTAAAATATTAACACCTATAACAATTTTGAATTTTTCTCCACTATATTCGTCTTTAATGTATGAAAGATGGTGTCCATCCGTTCCAACGCTTTCTATGTAACTGGTTAATCTATTAGAATCAAATAAAATACCATTGAGTGGCGTTACACGGTCTTGTGACACATTAGTTGTGTTTACTAGTTTTGTGATAACATTTTTTAAATATTCACCCTTGATAACACATTTTGTTCAATCTTGATAAATGAAATTAATAGATGGGTAGCCAACGTTGTCTAGTAAATTTAAATCAGAGGAGAATGTTGGTGTTGAAATCCTTATGATTGAATTGTCTACGACTTCAAAATTAATTATTTTTTCTTTTATTTTGTTAACAATGTTGTATAGTAATTTTCCTTGAACTAGGATCTTCCCTTCAGTTTTTATTTTTAAGTTTTTAGTAGATGTTTTTAATGACAAATTATTATTTGAACTAATAGCAATTAGCTCTTGGTTTTTACATTCTAGTAATATTCCCATTAATATTGGATTGATACCATTAGCATCAATAATAAAGGAGGGAATTTTTAGTAAATTAATTATTTTTTGTTTTTCAATTTCGAATTTCATAAGCCTATATTTAGTTTGTTTTATTTTATATATTATTATATTGTTTTGTGGGAAAGTTGGAAACTAACAAATCTTCAATATTTTCAATCATATTTTTCCCACACACTTCCAACCTATATTTTTTTATACAGTTGGGAAATAAAGTTACGTAGACGCTCATCTTTCTTTAATATTTTTTCTATTTTTTCAATACCTTCCATCACAGTTGTATGGTCTCTATGAAAAAAAGAACCAATTTGTTCATAAGGCATTTTAAACTTATTACGTAAAGCGTGCATGCATACATGCCTTACCATTGTTATTTGTTTGGTACGAGTTTTAGACTTTACTAAATCACTACTTACACTATATGCTCTGCTGATTTGCTCAATAACTAAATTAGGATCTACGTCATAACCGATATTTTTCCATTCAGCATTAGTGTCTTTTTCAATAAATTGTTGAATCTTATTAATATCAATAATGGCATTAGGAGGTAAATTATTTAGTGCATAAAATAAAATACGATGTAAATATCCTTCTAGTTGTCTCACATCTCGGTTATTTCTATGTACAATATAATTAATTGCATCTTTAGTAAAAATAAAACCACCCTCTAGATTTTTAATTTTTTCTTCTAGGATGTTAGTCATTGCTTGTAAATCTGGTTTGTTAATTTTAATTGTTAGTCCTGAAACAAAACGAGATTTCATTCGTTCTTCAAAATTTTCTAAATAACTAGGTGACTTATCAGAAGTCATTACAATAATTTTGCCTTCGGCAACATTACTATTAAAAATATTAAAGAAAATTTCATTTATTTTTTCTTTTTTAGCTAAAAATTGAATGTCGTCAATTAGTAACAGATCATATTTGCGGTATTTATCTTTAATTAATTCGGTACTATTGCCGCCCAAAGAAAATGAATTATAGATTTCTCTAATGAATTCATCTGTAGTTATGTAACATACATTTTTATCGGGATTAATTTTGGAGTATTCATTACCTATTGCATGCAGTAAATGTGTTTTGCCCAACCCCACCCCACCGCTTATAAAAATAGGGTTTCAATAAATTTTTTTAAAAATAGATTGAGCAGCATTGTATGCAGATTTATTAAACTCAGTAACAACAAAATTATCAAAATTATAATTTTTATTAATGTTGTTTATTTTTTGATATGTAATTGGTGTTTGTTGCTGGGTTCGGCCAACGCTATAATTTTCTTCTTTCATTTTAAACACTACTTCTACTTGGGTGTTTAAATGTTTGCTTAAAATTTTAGTGATAGGTTTTAAAAAATCAGTAGTCAACACTTGTTTGGCAAATAAATTTTTAACATTAATAATTAAAATATTATTTTCGATATGATCTAGTTTCATTGTAGAAATAAATTCATTTCAAAAACTATCGTTATTTACAATGCTTTTTAATTCGGTTTTAGATGTCTCTAAAACTTTAGATACTAATTGATTGTCTAATTGTTCGTTCATATTGTGTATAGATAATACTATGAGAAATAATTAAAAATTATTACATTAATGTATGTATTCCAAGAAGGAAGGATTACATTTATAATAATAAACACAACATTATGAAAGATTGAAACAAGGGATACAATGGCATCGTTTAATTATGTATTATGAATTTTTATAGGGATAGGATTTATTGGTGCGATTTCATTAACGTTAGCAGCGGTTTTCAATATTGTAAAAGTATTTAAAGAACACACATTTAAGCACATCATTTTAAAAATACAAATAATATTTGCAATCGCTAATATTACCTTCGTAATATATGCGTTAGGGATTTCTATTGAAAATGAAACATCACTAACATTTTGAAATAGTACTCCCACTTGGATGGGGAATATCATTCCCTTCATTTTAAATCTTGTATTAGTTATTGGTAAAGTTATAGAAGACAAACATGTTCGCAATCGTAAAAAAATTTAGTATAGCTTAGAGGGGTCGTCTTTTATCTTTTTATTGATTTTCTCAAGAAAAACATAAACTTTTGATTACAATTATTGGTGTTATGAAAAGAACCTATCAACCCAATAAATCTAAAAGAGCTAAAAAACACGGCTTCTTATCAAGATCTAAATCTAGTAAAGGCAAACAAACAATTAAAAGACGTCGTCTTAAGGGCAGACACAAATTAACTGTTTCTGATGAAAAATAAAAATATTTGTGTTTTAAAAAAAACCAAAGATTTTGCTTTTATTATTCAAAACCATAAAGTATTTAATAATGTTATTTTTAAAATTAAAGCCATTCCTAATAATTTAAATATTTTAAGATACGGCTTAGCAGTGAATAAGAAAAATTTTCCTAAAGCCGTGACTCGGAATTTAATTAAACGACAACTTCGACAAATGATACAAAAATTAGAGGCAAAATCTGTTGACATGATTGTAGTTGTTAAAAGCAACTATATTAATAATAAATATATTAGCAACCAAAAGTTCTTTAACGAAGTGTATAATCTTATTCACTTTTAATTATGAGCACTAAACCAGCGTTTTCCTTCTCAGTTAATTCTTCTGCGCCCAATGTAGCGAGCCCTTTTTGAGTAAAACCAACAACTAGATCTTCTCAAGCTAAAAAGATATGAAAAGTTATTTGGAAATGATTTAAGTTGGCTATTTTTGCTTTCATGATGATTATGGGTTTATGGGGTTGTTTTCAAACTATGTGGGACGGTTCTGTATCCACTAATGCGACTGTAGGCTCTGGGTTAGAATTTGGTTATTATTTTGGCAAGACTGGAGATTGAAGATATGATTTAGCCGCCTCTATGGGACAACAGTACTACACTTACAGTGAGTGAACGATGGATTATGGACCGTTTTATGGTATTTTTGTTTTCCCTGGAGCAGAACTAGTATTAAATTTAATGTATGCTACGAGAACTTGGGTGGGTGGTTTAAATGCTTTAATGGCTATTTTTGTACTTTTGTTAATTATTCGTACTCTATCTATTATGGTTACATTACGCTCCACTTTGCAAAATGAAAAAATGACAGAAGTACAAGGCAAAATTTCGGAGATCAACGCCAAATATAAAGATTTAAAAGATATGGCATCGAAACAAAAAAAACAGCAAGAAACAATGGAGATTTATAAGAAATATAACATTAAACCATTTGCTGCCTTTGAACAAATGTTTTTAACATTACCAATCTTCTTAATAGTGTATCGTGTCGTAACTATTTTGCGTCCGCTGAAAGCTACTAGTTTATTTGGCATCTGAGGTTTTGGCGTAACGCCGTTGAGCCAAATTTTTAGTTCTCAATTTACACAAGGTGGCTGGACTTTTATATTCTTCTTAATTATTGTTATCCCAGCACAATTCTTATCTATGAAATTACCGCAAATGTGAGCTCGCAAACGTAATCGGAATGCTATGGCGACTAGTGACAAAGGGAACAAACAACAAAAGAGAATGCGAATGTTTCAAACAGTATTTGCTGGAGCTATGGGGTTAATTGTAGCCTTTTCAGCGGTAGGGGTAGGAGTGTACTGGTTCTTAAACTCTTTGTTTGCTATTGCTCAATCATATATTATGCACACAATCATTTTACGAAGTAGACATAAAGGGGGCAAACTAGAGAGCAGATTAAAATCGCTCGGTTTAGAATAGTGGGAAAAATAAAAAACACTATACATAATCGAAATTTTGTTCCGTCTAAAAAAATGGGACAAAATTTTTTAATTGATGAAGATATAGCTTTTAACATTGTGGATTTAGCCCAAATAAATAATTACGACTTAATTATCGAAGTAGGCCCAGGCCGTGGCGCACTTACTAAATATTTAGCACAATCACATAAATCTATTATTGCCGTTGAATTAGATAAACGTTTAGCTGAGCATATGCTGTTAAATTTTAAATCGCATCCTAATATAAAAATAATAAATGATGATATTCTAAAAATAGATTGAATAAAACTAATCGGAGGTTATAAAAAAATATTATTGATTTCTAATTTACCTTATTCCATTAGTACGCCAATGTTGTTAAAATATTTAAAACAAAATAAAATCACTTCTTTTGTTTGTATGTTACAGCGAGAATTGGTGCATCGTTTAATCGCTAAACCCAACACTAAAGAATATGGGAGCATTTCTGTATTAGTTCAATATTACACAACTGTAAAAAAAATATTAGATGTTCCTAACAACGCATTTATACCGGCCCCTAAAATTGATTCTAATGTTGTTTCAATTAATAAAATAAATAAACATTCATTTGATGAACGTTGAGCAAAATTTATTCATTTATGTTTTAGTCATAAAAGAAAAACTCTAGTTAATAATTTAAAAAGTAGTTTTGCTATTCCAAAAATCCATGAAATATTTCATTTATTCAACATAGATTTAAATATTAGGGCTGAACAACTATCTGTTGATATGTTTTACAAATTATATAAAGGGTTAAATAAGTAGTGTGTATGGAAAGACTTAAAGCTTATAGTAAAGTTAATCTAATTTTAAAGGTGTTTCCCAAATTGAAAAACGAGAGCAAACATAGGATACATAGTTTATTTTGTTTATATCAATCTCTTTATGATGATATTCAAATAGAAGAATCCACAACCACTCGTATTGTTTTTATAAGATACAATAAAAAAATAAACATTGATTCAACGAAGATATTATTGGCCATAGATTACTTGTCAAAATTATTAAAACGAACTATTTTTTTAAATATTATTATCAATAAAAAAATACCTGTCATGGCTGGATTAGGAGGAAGCGCCACCGATGTAGCTACCATTATTAAGTGAGTTATAAAAAAATATAATTTTAAACTGCTGTCGACACATTTAAAGCATATTGCACTTAATATTGGTAGTGATATTCCGTTTTTCTTAAGTAATTATCTTTCTGCTTGAGTAAGCGCTTATGGCAATAAAGTGGTACAAAATCATAAAAAAATTCCTCGTTTTAAATTAATTTTAACCCACATACCCATTAGCACAACTAATGTTTATAATGCTATGAATGATAAAAAGTATCGCTCGCAAGTAAATGTTAAGCATGCTTACCAAATGCTTCAAGACCAATCGAGTACTAAAAATGTCGTTTGTAACGATATGTGGAGTTTTGCTAATAAAGAAAGCGCCAAACTAAACGCCATATCTTCTAAACTATCTAAAAATAAAAAAGTTATTTTGTCAGGCAGCGGCGGAACATTTGTAGAAATCCAATAGTTTTATCAAATTATTTTTATCACGCTTATTTTCTTCATATATTCCAAACTCATAGAATACTATAATAACCAACATAATTAATTATGAATAAAGTAAGAACAAGATATGCACCTTCACCCACTGGGTTTTTCCATGTAGGCGGAGCTAGAACGGCGCTTTTTAATTATCTTTTTGCTAAACATAATAACGGAACATTTATTTGCCGAATTGAAGACACTGATACAGAAAGAAATGTAATAGGTGGAGTTGAATCACAACTAGATAATTTAGATTGATTAAAAATTACACCAGATGAATCTCCTAGAACGCCTAATCAAGAGTATGTTCCTTATATACAAACCCAAAAACTAAATCGGTATCAAAATTTAGCTTATCAACTTTTAAAAGAAGGCAAGGCTTATTATTGCTTTTGTACAAAAGAAGAATTACAAAAACAAAGAGAAGAAGCTTTAGAACGAGGCATCACGCCTAAATATAATCGTCAATGTTTACATTTAACACCATCAGAAATTGAAACTAAATTAAAACAAAAAATACCGGTAGTAATCCGCTTAAAAATGAAAGATGATAGTGAAATTCATTGAGATGATTTAATACGTGGGCACATGTCTGTGCCTACGTCTGCACTAACTGATCCGGTGATTCTAAAATCTAATGGAATACCGATGTACAATTTTGCTGTAGTGGTAGATGATTATGACATGGATATTACTCATGTATTAAGAGGGGAAGAACACATCTCTAACACACCATATCAAATTGTAATTAAAGAAGCATTAGGCTTTAACATCAAAAAAATTGAATATGGGCATTTATCTATCATAGTAGATGCTACTGGCAGGAAGTTATCTAAACGTAATCAAGAATTAAAACAATTTATTGAAGACTATAAACGCATGGGTTTTTTACCAGAGGCAGTCACTAATTTTTTATCTTTATTAGGTTGAAGTGATAAAAATAATCGTGAGTTAATTTCTATGAATGAAATTATTAAATCCTTTGATATTAACCGTGTGTCTAAGGCACCGGCATTTTTTGATTTCAAAAAGATGTTGTGAATTAGCAACCAATATATGAAAGTTTTGACTGATGATGAGTATTTGAATTTTGTTAAATCGTTTTGCACTATAGATTTAAATTTATTTAGAAGTAAAGAAGTAGCCGATACAGCTATTTTATTGTTTAAACCACAGATATCTTATGCAAACCAAATAAATGATTTTATCGAGAACATGTTTTTAAAAATAGATTTTAATCATATTTCCAGTGCATTAAAAACATTAATCAAAACATCTAATTTTCAAAAATGCATACGTGCTTTAAAAGATGTATTAAATTCATATTCCGAAGTGACTTTAGATAACGGTAACGAGATTGTTAATAAAGTTAAAGAGATGACGGGTTTTAAAGGTAAGGAATTATTTTTGCCTATTCGCTTTGTTGCAATTGCTCAAGAACACGGCCCAGAAATGAACAAAATTTTGTTCGTGATGGGTAAAGAGCAAATATTAAAAAATATTACACAATTGAAGGGATAAATTATGGGAACGATTTTATTAATAAATGGTAGTCCGCACAAAAACGGCAACACATATGATGCATTAAATATAATGGCACAAATATTTTTGCAAAATGGATTTAACGCAAGAATTATTCAAATTGGTGGCATCAATATTAGGGGATGCCAAGGCTGCTATCAATGCTCTAAAAACCTTAATAAACAATGTGTTATTCAAGACGATTTAACACCAATTATGAAAGAATGTTTTAGTGATGATGTGGAAGGAGTTGTAATTGGATCGCCAACATATTTTTCAAATGTAACTACTGAAGTGAAGGCCTTTATAGATCGTGTAGGATATGTTTCTAAAAGCAATGGAGGATTATTGAAAAATAAAGTAGGCACATCAATAGCTATTGATCGCCGAGCTGGGGCAAACTTTGTTTATAGTGCAATTAATTTTTTCTTCGGTATTAATGAAATGCCCATAGCGACATCCACTTACTGAAACAACGGTCGTGCTTGTAAAATGGGTGAGTTAATTAAAGATAATGAAGGAATCCAAACATTTGGAACATTAGCTCAAAACATGAGTTATTTAATTAACAAGCTATACATTAAATAATTTAAATTTTATGTAGTTGGAACGAGCCAAACGCTATCTGTTCATTGTGGGAGTCAAGAAGCATCTAATCCATTAAATTTAGCTCATTCAACATCCCCTAAACTAAAATGTCAACTTCGTATCTTTTTGCTCACAATTTGTTAATGAAAGAAATTGGAGCCAACATAATTGGAGTTATTAATAAACATCTAACAATTTGATTTACCCTTTTTATCAATAGTTATTATATTGCTATAAATAGCCGTATCATTTCATTTGAGAGGGTACATCTTATTATTGCAACAAGTTAATTTAAAATGGCACAACTGAATTTTTTACTCTCTTATATAATATAAGCCCAATGCATAAAGATATAAAAAATATTTGGTTAGATGTAGCGACTATTAAAAAAGCGGTTCGTAAATTAGCTTTGCAAATAAACAAAGATTATAAAAACAAAAACCCTATATTAATTGGAGTATTAAAAGGTTGTTTACCATTTTACATTGAATTATTTTTACAGTTAGATTGTGATCCCATAATGGATTTTATGATAGCTTCTAGTTATTTAGGTGTGAAGTCACAAAACATGAAGATAGTAGCTGATTTAAGACAAAATATTCATAAGCGTCATGTTTTAATTATCGAAGACATTGTGGATACAGGTAAAACATTACACAATATTATTAAAATTTTGAAATTGAGAAAACCAGCGTCACTAAAAGTGGCATGTTTAGTTGACAAGCCACAATCACGTGTAATACATTTTCAACCAGATTACACTTGTTTTAAAATGGACAAACCTGAATTTGTAGTTGGCTGAGGATTTGACTATAATGAAAAATACAGAAATCTTCCATATGTAGGTATTCTTAAAGAATCTGTTTACTCCAAGAAAAGAGGGAAAGATGAAAAATAAAAATATTCATTATATTGCTGAAGCGAATGATGATAAAACACAACCAAAAAATAATAATGTAGGTAATCGTCAAACTGATGTTGTGGATCCTGACGCCAAAGCGCAGACGCGTAACAAGATTGTTAAATGAATTGCTTTAGTTTTAGTTTTAGGATTAGTAGGTGTTTTAGTTTACTTTAGTTGTTTTGCTGGGAATGCGACTAAAGTAAACCCTCCAGATGGGGCATCCATTACTGTCGGTGGAACTTCAGGCAAACAAGAATTAAATATTAAAGCTAATAGCAATACTTATAAAGTGGCGCTAGACATGGATAATTTACAAAATAATAATAATCTTCTTTGATCTAATCCTTATATTGCAGATGCCTCATGATACAACATTTGGTTAGTATATGCTAAAACTGATAAAGGCACTATTGCCTTCTATGTGGATGAAGTACAAGAACCTTCTGGAGGAGTAGCCGCTGGATATTATGTAGGCGGATTGGAAGATGACAACAAAATCGACGAAGATACACAAAGGGTGATATCTTACGTTATCCACAGTAACATGTCAATTGCACAAACATCACCTTGGGTGTCATTCATTACGAATTTAATACCAACATTATTATTATTAGGTGTAATGTTTTGAATCATGAATCGTGCTATGAAAATGCAAGGTGGAGGTCAAGGTGATGAAGGTTCTATTTTTGGAATCGGTAAATCCCAAGCTAAACTTGCACAATCTAATGTAAGATTTAGTGATGTAGCTGGTATTGAAGAAGAAAAAGCTGAATTAATTGAAATTGTAGATTATTTAAAAAATCCAGAAAAATATGCAGCGATGGGAGCTAGAACACCACGTGGTGTAATCCTATATGGACCACCAGGAACCGGTAAAACCTTATTAGCTAAAGCTGTAGCCGGCGAAGCTCGTGTACCGTTCTTCCAAGTGTCTGGTTCAGCGTTTGAAGACATGTTAGTTGGGGTTGGCGCTAAACGTGTACGTGATTTATTTACTAAAGCTAAAAAAGCTGCTCCAGCTATCATCTTTATAGATGAGTTGGATTCAGTGGCATCTAAACGAGGTAAAATGGATATGGCTAGCGGCGGTGGCGGACTTGCTGATCAAACCATAAACCAATTGTTAGCAGAAATGGATGGGTTTAGCACTAAGACTGGTGTAGTAGTTATGGCCGCTACGAATCGTTTAGATGTATTAGATGATGCCATTTTACGTCCTGGTCGTTTTGATAGACATATTCAAGTAAATTTACCAGATATTAAAGAACGTGAAGCTATTTTAAAGATTCATGCTCGTAATAAAAATTTATCTAGCAAAGTTCATTTAGAAGATGTGGCTCGACGTACGCCAGGTTTTTCTGGTGCACAATTAGAAAATGTACTAAACGAAGCGACATTATTAGCAGTACGTTTCAACAAATCGGCCATCGGCATGGAAGAAATTGATGAAGCGATTGATCGTGTTATTGCAGGTCCTGCTAAAAAATCGCGAGTTATTACTGAAAGTGAAAAGAAACAAATTGCTTATCACGAAGCTGGACATGCTTTAGTTGGGTTACATACTCCAGGTAGTGATGTGGTAGAAAAAATTACTATTATTCCTCGTGGCCAAGCTGCAGGTTATACATTATCTACACCAGAAAAACAAGAAATTCACATTCAAAAGAAATCTGATTTATTGTCCATCATTACTGCTATTTTAGGTGGACGTGCTTCCGAAGAAATTATTTATGGTAAATCAGAAATTTCTACAGGCGCAGCTAACGATTTATTTAAGGTAACAAATATAGTACGTTCTATGGTTACACAATTAGGCATGACAGATTTAGGCATGACACAATATATCCCTAGTGAAGGACAAATTAATCCATATGCAGCTAAGTTATATTCTGAAGAAACTGCACAAAAAATCGATAAAGAAATTAATTTATTAATTGATACACAATACAAAAAAGCTAAAGTCATTATTGAAAAAAACCGCAAAGAATTAGATTTAATCGTAGAAGCTTTGATATTATTAGAAACTATTGTAAAAAATCAAATTGATTACATTCACAAGAATTTGAAATTACCTAAAGAAGCAATTGATAAGAAAATTGCTAATGAAAAATTAGCTAAAGAAAAGAGCGAGCAAAACCTATCTGATAAAGATACTAAAAAGATAAAAGACGCTAAATAATTTGTCTGTTTCTTGATGTCTATGAATTTAAAAAAAATATTTTTTAATATCCAAAATAAATGTTTTGAAATTACTAACGATGGTGTTTTAAAATCGCCATGTAAGTGATGGCAACATATTTATATTATTTACAATTGAACCATTTACGAACAATTTTTATTTGTAATGAATTTTATCGTGACATCAATATTTTTTATTTTATCTTTTATAGAACCTTACAAATTTGCTGGTGGGGATACGCTAGCTAAATGTTACATCATAGCTGTTGTTTCGTTAGTGGGTAATGTATCTAATATCATGTCTATCATACTATCTAGTAAAAAACGTATATCTACTTTTGCTTGAGGGATTGTTGCATGCGCCACTTTAGGGACAACGTCGTTTTTAAGTAAAGCGATTGGGACATCGATTGTTTACGTAATAATTCAATTACCAATGCAATTTGTGGGATTTCATACGTGAAGACGGAATTCAGTAAATAAAGTGCAAGTAACACCACGACGTATGTCATGGTGGTGAATAATATTAACAATAATGATTATTGCTTTAGCTACGACAGGTTTTTATTATTTAGAGCAAATGGATGTTTTCCAGAAATTTTGAAATGGCGGCAACACTAACAACAATCAAATAATGGTAGTATGTGATTCGTTAACATTTGTATTAGGCACTACTGCTATGTTTATGATGATTTTTGCTATAAGAGAACAATGATTGTTATGGATTATTTTAGATATTGCCATTATTGTTACTTTTTCTGTTCATACAAATCCACAAATGATAGCGATGTCTGCAACCGCATTACTTGATGCATTTTATGGGGTTTGAAATTGATGGCGCAAAGTAGAAAATAAAGAATATGAATAAGGTAAAACATAAATGGTACAAACATATCATTTTCTTTTGATTTTGAAATAAATGAGAAAAAATTTTATTATTAGTTAACTCATTTATTACATTAGTTTTATTAATTTATCAGTGTTCTACAGGTTCGGCTAATGATTGGAAAACATGAATAGCGTTTCTTGCAAATATTTTAAACATTATTAGTGTGATTTTAGCAACTAAAAAGCGCATTAGTTGTTTTATATGAGGCATATTAGCAGTTATCGGATTTGGTGGTGTTGCCTTTGGCAACCAAGCTACTGGTAATTGATTATTGTATTGAGTGTTTTATGTACCAGCACAAATTGTAGCATTGTATTTGTGAAAGAAAAAATCTATCAATAAATATGAAATTAAACCAACATCTATAAATTGATGGCAAATTATCATAGCCGTAATAGCAAGTGTTGGCTTTATTGTTTTATTTGTTTGAATTGAAGGTATGAATGGTTTTCAAGAATTATGGTACGGACCTAATGCCCCAAAATATGGTTTGCAAACACATATTTTTGATGCTAGCATCTTAATTTTATCAATTGTTATGACGATATTTACATGATGTCGTTTTAAAGAACGTTGATATGTGTCTATAGTTATAGATTGTTGTCAAATAGGGCTATGAGCTTCTATTATTCATCAAACAGGTATGAACAATATTAGCGCATGAATTATGATTGTTTCTTCTGTTACAATGTTAATCAGTGCAACTTATGGTGCTTTTAATTGAAAAAAGTAAGATAATAACAAAAAACTAATAGAGGGTATATGCAAAACAAAACAATTATTATTTATCAATCAAGAACAAAGACTCAAAATACAAAACACATAGCAGAAACTATTGCTCAGGAATTAAAATGCGAAGCCATAGATGTATCTACTAACCCTAACATTAATTTAGAAGAATACAACCTTATCGGATTTGGCAGTGGTGTTTATTTTTGAAGTGTTGGCTGCAAATTAAAAAAATGAATTAAGTCTATTAAATGATCTAGCCCTGATGTTGCCAAACCAGATGCTTTTATATTTACAACACAAGGGGCTAAGAGTGCTGCTAACATTCATAAAAGATTCATAAATTTTTTACAAAAGAAAGCAAAGATAATTACAGTTTCTGGTTGAGCGTGTCAAGCTAAAACAACAAAAACTACAGAAGCTCTTACTGACTTACAACAATGGGTAAATAGTAAGTTAAAACCACCAGTAGAAACGCCAAAAGAACAAAAATAAAATTAATCTAAGTGATATTTATTTAACTCGCTATAGAATGTTTTGACTTCTGGTGAAACTATAATTTGATTTTTATGAAAATTCATTACTTTTAAATTTTCTAATTTACGTACTCTAGATAGAGCAACATACAATTGGCCACAGGCAAAGATATTTTTACAATCAATAATAGCGGCATCTAATGTCATGCCTTGACTTTTATGTATGGTTAAGGCATATGCTGGTAGTAAAGGAATTTGTTTAAATTTAGCTTTAGGACGACCATCAAAACCTAAACGAGCTCAAACATATCGTCTTAATTTAATAACATCATCGCGGCCTTCAAATTTTACAGAGACTGTATAATTTTTGGTATCGCAAGCTATTACACAACCTACAGAACCATTCATGTAACGTCCTTTTTTGTCATTACTTATGGCAATAACGCGTGTTCCAACCTTTAATTGTAATATCGGCTTAGCGATGCAATCTCGGACAATAGCTTCTTTATCATGTTTGTATTTATGATTTCCCTTACCTTTTATTTCAGCTTCAAAAGTATACATTGGTTCTTTAATTTGGTTAAGACGCTTAATGTTGAAATTATCACATTCTTCATTTGTAGAAAAGAAAACGGTAGTATCTTTAGGTAATTTACGATCTACACATTTTTCTAAAACTTTAGCAGTTTTTGGATTTCATTTACCTGTACGAATGTCGTTTAAAAATTTTACAAAATTTTTATCTTCTTGACGATAAACATCTTGTAAATGAATTGTTCTAATATTGGCTTTTCTTCACGAAGGAGAATTAAATAATCATTGGTTTTGTTTTTTCTCTCAACTTTTCACTACTGGTGGTATTTGATAAAAATCTCCTGTGAAAATCATTACCTTACCACCAAAGGGTTTATCCGAATGAGTTGTTTGTTTTAATATTTCATTAATTAATTCAAAAGTGTCTGCTCTTAACATAGATACTTCATCAATGATAATGTAATCCACTTTAGTCATGCGTTGAGCAATCCCCCTAAATAAAAAGGAAGATTTCATAAAACCAATGTAACCCATATCACTACGATTTTGTAAACCCATTAATTTATGAATAGTGATACCACCCAAATTTAATGCATTAATTCCGGTTGTAGAAGTAAGCACAATTTTTGCTCCATGTGCTTTTAATGAATTATAGATAGCAGTTAATAAATGTGTCTTACCCACACCTGCTGGGCCTGTAATAAATAATGATTGTTTACGGATAGTAATATCATCAAGCAATTTAAGAAAACTATCATTTTTCATAAGACATATATTATACGAGAGTTGATATTTCTATTAGGAAAGGGAATATTAATATAATGTTCACGTGAAACATATTAATGACATTTTAACCAAATATCATATTCATAAAAACGATATTGTATTTTATGGAGAGTATTTAGCTAAAATAAAACCAATTTTAAAACAACCTAGCAATCATAAAAAATTGATTTTAGTTACAGCTATTTCTCCGACTTCAGCTGGAGAAGGTAAAACTACAATTTCCATCGGTTTAAATGATGCATTAAATAAATTAGGTAAAAAATCTATTATTGCATTACGCGAACCTTCCATGGGGCCAGTATTTGGTGTTAAAGGTGGAGCAAATGGTGGAGGGAAAGCTCAAGTTGTGCCTAAAGAAGATATAGATTTACATTTCACCGGTGATTTTCACGCCATTACTGCAGCGAACAATTTAATTGCTGCATGTATAGATAATCATATTTATTGAGGTAATAAGTTAAGGATAGATTTGAATAACATTGTGTGGCGCAGAGTCTTAGATGTTAATGATCGTTCTTTAAGAGAAATTGATGTAACTATCGATGCGAGACATAATTTAAAGTATCAAACAGGATTTGATATTACTGCAGCTAGTGAATTAATGGCAATCTTCTGTTTAGCTAATAATCAAAATGAATTAGAAGAACGTATCAATAAAATTATTGTTGCTTATACAAAAAACAAAAAACCAATTTATGTAAAAGATCTAAATATTACAGGAGCTATTCTTAAAATTTTACAGAATGCTTTATGACCAAATGCTGTTCAGTCTTTAGAAGGTAATATGTGTCTAATCCACGGAGGACCGTTCGCTAATATTGCTCATGGTTGCAATAGTTTATTTGCCACTAAGACTGCAATGAACATTGCCGATTACACGGTAACTGAAGCTGGATTTGGTAGTGATTTAGGCGCAGAAAAATTTTTAGATATTGTTTGTGATAATGGATCTATTCAACCTAATGTTGTTGTTTTAGTTACTAGTATTCGTTCACTAAAAATGCATGGAGACAATACTCTTCTACTAAATGGAATCAATAATTTAAAACAACATATTAAAAATATCCAAAATTTTAATCTTCCGTTAATTATTGCGGTTAATAGTTTTGTGTCAGACACAAAGAAAGATATGGAAATATTGGAAACTTTTTTTAACACAAATAATATTGCTTATTCATTTACCACCGTTTTTTCAGATGGTTCGCCGGGGGGGTTAGATTTAGCAAAAAAAGTTATCCATAAATGTGCTACAAAGCAAATATTAAAACCCATTTATTCTTCTACTGATTTATTAAGCCAGAAAATTTTTAATATCGTTTCAAAATGTTATGGTGCTCAAGGAGTTGTTTATTCGCCGAAAGCTAAGGCTAAACTAAAAAAACTAGAACACTATAAAGGATGAGTATGTATGGCTAAAACTCCTTTAACATTTAGTGATAACCCTAAAGAAATGATTCCTAAACAACCATTTTATATTCATGTAAATGATTTAATTGTAGCTAATGGAGCTAATTTCATCATAGTTATGGCTGGAGATATTTTTAGAATGCCAGGATTACCTAAGGAACCATCTGCATGTCGAATGTAAAAAAATATATTGCCGCTATTTCTGGTGGGCCAGATTCTATGGCTATGTTACACAAATATCGCAAACAAATTATGACTGTATGTCATGTGAATTATCAAAAACGAGATTCTGCTAACCGTGACATGATGATTGTGCAAGATTATTGTCTGAAGCACAAAATTAAGTTTTGTAATTTGATTGTGACAAAAAATATTTATGAAAAATATCGTAAATATGGAGACAATTTTCAAAATATAGCAAGATTAATTAGATATGACTATTTTTCTAAAACTGCACATAAATTGAAAATACAAAATCTTTTAGTTGCACACAATAAGGATGATTTTATTGAAACTTCCATCATGCAACTTAAAAGATCTACTATTGCATTATTTTTAGGCATTCAACAAAATAGCTATTATCAAGATTTAAATATATATCGTCCATTAATAACAATGTGGAAGAAGGACATATTGGCTTATTGTAAAAAAAATAAAATACCATACGGATTAGATGAAACCAATGAATTACAACTATACGAACGAAACAAAGTTCGTCATTTGGTATCCAAGTGAAGACCAATAGATAAAAAACAATATTATGATAAGGTACAACGTTTTAATCATAAACATCATGCTGTTTATTTAGCAATTGAAAAAGCTTATAAATCTTGAAAAAAACATCAATTTGATATTTTAGTTTATAAAAAAATACCAAATACATGCAAGCCATATATTTTGTATAAATATTTGAGAGAGCATGATACTTTTAATGTTTCTTTAAATAAAATTAAATTAATTCATCAGTTTTTAATGGCTAATAATCCCCAAACAGAATTAAGGATTGGTAAAAACTTATATTTGTTTAAATCTAATAATCAATTAAAAATTCATTAAATTTATCTGTTGTGAACTTAGACATATCCGCTACTAATTACAATCTAACACCAGCCGACATTAATGTTATGGTCGATGCGTGTTGATGATAAGGTGACTATTAGCTTCTTTTAGTTTCTTTAGATTTGGTTACTGCTTGGTTGTAGGGTTGCACTTGCTTTCTTATTAATTCAAGTTCTTTTTCACAAAAAGCGTGTTGTTTCTGATCATCAATCATCAGATTGTGTGCCTTCTGTACATCATTTTTATTGAATTTAGGATTAGTTCATATATTTTTGTAAATTACATCATACTGTTCTAATATATCCTTTTTAAATTGTTTTGCATAATTAAGATTAATAATGTTAAAATGCCGATTGTAAGATCAAAGTTCGCACCCCGCCAAATTTAGATAAATTAAAAATGTCCATAAGGACTTAGTAGAATATTTGCACAAAACAAAACATTCAAAAGGACCTACCTTATGAAC
>JAIRKU010000023.1 GCA_031259945.1 Mycoplasmataceae bacterium | reverse complement strand
GTATTTTTACATTGAAAAAATCAAGAGTCTAATAAAACGTTTAAAGCAAGATATACTTATTTCTATTAAATAAGTACAAGGGCGAATGTTAAACATTTTGCAATAAATTTAAGCTTAATGAATACACCATAGATATATAAATTATCGTGGTAAAATAAGTCTTTATGGATAATGATAAAAGCATTAATTGACGCATTAAATTTACAAGATATTTAAAGCAAAATTTTTCTAAAAAAAATAATATACATAGATTAATAGGTTTTGTTTTAGCGTTAATTATTGTATTAGCTCCATCGTTAACTTGTAATTTAATGATTCGTTTTGGTCATTGGCATGGACCCGTTGTGTACAACGACGGCATTGCTTTTAGTTCGCTGTCTGGCAAGACTGCTTTAATCTATTTTTTACAATCTTTTACTTGTCTTGTTGTTTTCCTTGCAATAACTTTTACTAACAAATGATACTATTCTACTTTGTTATCAATGGCTTTTATTGGCGGATTATTCAATCTTGTTGATCGCGCTACTCAAATAAGTGCGCACGCGAATTCTGTTATCGACTACTTGCATACTGGTAATACTCTGTCTAATTTCCCTGATGTTTTTATATTAACTGGCATCATAGGGTTTGGAGTGGTTTATATTATTTTTATGACTATTTATACCTATAGCAAAAATAAAAAAACTAAAAATGAAAAAGATAAAAGTTAATAACGTTACTCAAAAAAAACGCTTAGACCATTATTTAGTACAAAAACTCCATCAGAGTCGTAGTTACATTAATCAATTATTAAATCAAAAACTGGTTAGTGTTGATGGCGTAGTCGCTCAAAAAAATGGTCAATGAGTTGATAATGACACCATCATTGGAATTGCAGAGCTCAAGTCGAACACAATACAATCTTTATCTAATAAAATTAAATTAAAAATAGTTTATGAAGATAATGATCTAATTGTAATTAATAAACCTAAAAACATAATAGTGCATCCCACTTCTTTTAATGAGACTAATACTATTGTCAATATTTTGTATAAAAAAATTAGAACTAAAGATTTCCCAGATTCAGTTAGACCAGGGATAGTACACCGTTTAGATAAAGATACAACTGGTTTATTAGTAATAGCTAAAAATAAAAAAACTTATTTAGCACTAATAAAACAAATAGCTGACAGAATATTAGTCCGTAAATATTTAGCATTAGTCCACCACAATTTTAATGATAAATTTTTATTGCTTAAATTACCAATTGCTCGTAGTAAACAAAATAAATTAAAAATGGTAGTTAGCGATGAACCTAACGCTAAACCCGCTCAAACTGAAGTAATTGTTTTAGAAAACTATCCTCAAGGTTCTTTAATTGAATGTAAATTATTGAGCGGGCGTACACATCAAATTAGAGTGCATATGGCATACATTCATCATCCTATTTTTAATGATGAGTTATATGGCACATATGATGGGTATAAAAATTATGGTCAATTTTTGCATGCATATTACTTATCGTTTATCCACCCCATAACAGGCAACTTAATGGAATTCCAAATCAAACCAGATAATATTTTTAATAAATTAAAAATTAAATTAAGGGGCGATAAATAATGTTCAGTTTATTTATTGATACTACTCAATCTTATTGTAATTTAGCTATTCTTAAAGATAAAAACATCATAACTAAACGTTCTATCAAAACTAATAATAATTTAACCGATATTGTAATAGAACATATTGATACTTTAATTCAAAAAAGCAAATTAACTCACAATGATATTAATCAAATTTTTGTAGTAATAGGCCCGGGTAGTTTTACTGGTGTACGTGTTGGAGTATTAATAGCTAAAACATGGACGTTAATCCATAAAACTCCTATCTACACCATTAATTCATTGTTATTCCAATTAAAGAATGGCACTGGTTTATCAATTTTGGATGCTCGAGGTGAATTATTTTATGTTGCAGCTTACAAAAATTATAAGTGTATTCTTAAACCACAAATAATTACTAATGACAAAGCAACCACATTAATAAAAAAATATAAAACAAATGTTTTTATAGGATTTAAAAATATTAATGTTTTTGATAATCTTATTAGCAATCTCACTAAATTTAAATATACAAAAGACATTAACAAACTATCTCCTTTGTATATAAAGAACCCTGTGTAAATGATTAGACGGTTAACTATTGACGATATTAAAAACATTCTAACGTGAGATAAACATTTTTTTGTCGAACAATTACAGACCATGATATCTAATCCTAATTATTTTAATTTAGGTCTGTTTGTAAACAATACACTAATTAGTTATATGTTGAATACCATAAGTCACGATAGTATAGATCTAATTTGAATTGCTACTCATCCCCAATACCGTGCTCAAGGATATGCAACCCAATTAATAAAGGAAATTATAAGTTCACATAAAAACACGCCTATATTTTTAGAAGTAGATGAAAAAAATAATAAAGTAATTAATTTATATAAAAAAATGGGCTTTATTCGTGTACATATAAGAAATAAATATTACAGTAATTCTCATAATGCTATAGTAATGAAAAAATAGAAATAAATATATCTAATCTTATTTAGCTTTAATTTTTAACATTTCAGAAAATTTATTTAATTCTGACATTAAGTTAGCAAATTTCATAACCGCTTCTTCAATAGCTTTTTTACTAGCAACAGCGGTTTTAATCTCTTCTTTTTCAGCTAAAGATCTTTCATCATTAGATATATCGAAAGGAATTCTTTTTGTCGTTATTGTCTTTCTAATAAATAAACTTAAAGCGGCAGATGGAGTAATTCCTACAGAATTACAAAATTGCTCAAATTCTGATTTCTCTTTATCATCGATTCTAAATGTAATAATCATATTTGGGTAGTTTCCTTTTCTTAATACTAATTACAATCAGAAATCGCTTTATTTGAGATGGAACATAAAATTGTTGCTCTCGCAGCATGTTGATGATTCGATTTCAGTTTTTGAATCTGCACAATATCTTAGCAGACAAAATACCATTTATGACATTGTATATGTTGAACAACTACAAGTCTTTTTCGTCAATCTGTCACAATGTAACAAATTTCCGATTGCCTAATTATTTTAACAAATTTTTCTCAAAAGTTCATAAAATAATGTTTTGTCACTTAATTAATTTTTAATCCAACCTTTAATATGGAAATTGGTTTTATTTTATGTGTTGATAAAAAAGATACAATTAAAATTGCTAAGATTTTAAAATAAAATGGCGAACAAGCTTATGAAATTGGATATATTGCCAAAAGGAAGGCGCCAATTTGTTTGAAATAACTATTTTAGTTAGTGGTGGTAGTAATCTACAAGCAATCATTGACGCAACTGCGGAATACAAATTAAATGGTAAAATTGCATTTAGTAATTTCTTCTAACTCCCCCAAGCATATGCTTTGGAACGAGCAAAAAAAACATCATATCAAAACTGCCATAATCTCTAAAAAAGAATTTCTAAATCCAAGTGATGAAATATTAAAGTTAGTCAAGTAATATAATGTTGATTTAATTGTTCTAGCAGGTTATTTGGGTATTGTACAAGGTGAATTATTAAAAGAATATGAAAATAGAATTATTAATATTCATTCTGCTCTATTACCTAAATTTGGTGGTAAAGGAATGTATGGACATTATGTTCATGAAGCAATTATTAAAGCAAAAGAAACTAAATCTGGTTGTACCGTACATTTTGTGTCCGAAAAAATAGATGGTGGCAAAATTATTTTGTAAAGTAAAGTGAAAGTATTTCCAAATGATACTCCTATTATTTTAGCGGAACGTGTGTTAGAACAAGAACATAAATTATTGCCAGAAGCTATTAAAATTTTGATTAAATAATAAACTTATTTAGAATCATTTGTTGATATTCTTGTCAACAAATATTTTTCATCAATAAGCAAATTTTTTCAGATAACGTTTTTGAGTTTTTCAATCAACATAAAACATTCCATAACGCTTATCATATCCATTGGTTCAACTTAAACAATCTGTATGACTTCATAAATAATAACCAGCAATAGGATAATTTTGTTTGATTAATTTTTTTAAAATTAATAAATGTTTTTTAACATAATCAATTCGATAGTCATCATCAATCGTCTTTGTTTTACTCAATATTTCCTTGTTACCAATACCGTTTTCAGTGATGTATAAATCTTTTTTAAAATGATACTTATGATAAATACTTTTAATTAAATCTTCTAGTCCTTTAGGATAAATTGGTCAGTCTCATAAAGTAGTAGAAACATTTGGTTTAACCATTATTTTATACATGTTTCCAAAATTAATTGCAGTTTTGCCTTTATCACCAGTAGTGTTGTACGAAGTTACTGTTTTGTCATCAGGTAAATCAATTCATCATGACATGTAATAATTAACACCAACTCAATCCATATTAATAGCTGCTTCTTTTAGAATCTTTAAATCTAACTCAGTAATTATTAATTTTTTAAATTCATCTTTTAATATAGTCTTAAGGTCATTTAAAATAATTGAAGAAAATTTGCCCAAAAATTCTGCTTCAAAAATAAAGGCATTTTGTACAGTATTGGCTAAACTGGTAGCTTTAATAATCCGTTCATTTTTATTGATTGGATAATAAAAAGCATTGGCGTTAGCAATTCCAATTTTGCCTTTGCATTTCAAACGTTTAAAACTAAGAACAGCTTCAGCATGTGCTAACAACATATGGTAAACATGAATAAAATAATTTAAAAAATCATTCTTACCAAAAGGAATTATTGAAGATTTGATGTATTTATCATTACTATATGCATGAATTTCGTTTATTGTTGATCATAAATAGACTTCCTTAAATTCTTTAAAGCAATATTCTGCATATGCTTTGAAATATTTAACATTATCTCTTTTGATAAAATCACCTTTTTTAACCAATCACATCGGCGAATCAAAATGATGTAATGTAACATTAGGAATGATGTCTTTCGAAAGCATGTAACTAAATACATCATGATAATGTTGTACAGCTTTTAAATTAATTTTTTTATTATCTTTAGGAAATAAACGACTTCACGAAATGGACATTCGCATGCTTTTAACATTAAATTTGGCGGCTAAATCTATATCTTCTTTGTATTGATAATAATGATTGCTAGCATAGCTAGGATCGTATTTATTTAAAGCACGATTAGTTTTTAATAATACTTCATCCCATATGCAAGGACCTCTTCCGTCTTGGTCAATTGCTCCCTCACATTGATAAGCAGCACTAGCGGTGCCAAATAAAAATTGTTTAGTAGTTTTATATTTCATATTATTTCTTCTCTCTGTAAATATCAGCTAGTGTCTCTAAGATTTCACCAAATAAAATTGCTGTCATTAAATAGTCCTGTCCATGTAGCATAATCATTGTGATGTCACTATATTCACCATTGCTTTCACTAAATAATAAATCAGTCTGTATTTTATGAGCTTCAAGGATTTCTTTCTCTGCATTCTTTTTATATTCACTAAATTTATCTCAATCATGTTCTTTTGCTGCTTTTAATGCAAATACATAATTACTTCTTGCTTCGCCAGCATGTGAAACAATTTCTAATCCTTTGATTGTTATTTCTTCTCGAGTATATTTACTTTTAAATTCTGACATTGTTAATTGTTTTCCTTCTTTAATTTAATTACTCCTAACCCATCAAGAGCAATGGTAATAGCTTCACTTTTATTGCGAATAGAATCAACATATTGGGTTCCTACTAAACATAATAATTTCGTTTTTGTACCTTTAATTAAAGCTTCAATATCTGCTTGCTTGGCTCGAGCTTGTGGAGATAAAATTATTAAATCCATATTATGGGTTAATTCAGATGCTTGAGAAATATTAGTAGCAGAAGCCTCAATGAAAGCAGTTAAACTATATTGTCGTGCCCCTACATTAATAGCATTAGCTAACATCGCTGAAGAACCTGCTCCTTGGCAAACAACCAAGATATTAAATTTAGAAAACTTTTTTTGTTGCATCCATTCATTAATGTTTTTTGGAAGCACAAAATTTTCAACAATCAATTGGTCATTTAAAGGCGTATTTACTGTTGAGACTACTTCTTTTTCAACGGAAATTTTTATAGACATTGTATCATCGTTTTTGACAGTTCACGGAACTATGCCAGAAAGTAATTGTTTCTTATGCTCGTTAATTATTCCATGGCCATTTAATTTATAGGCTTCAATTTTCTTACGATATTCAGTCTTGATTTCTTTAACATTAGAAATTTTATTTTCAGCTAAATTAATTAAACTTTTAGTAGTGATTTGTTGTTGAATTAATTTTTTATTTAATATTTCTTGTTGTTTTAATATTTTTTGACAAATTCTACATAAATCTTTATCTTTGACATATTGTGATTTCATCATTTCATGTTGAAATTTTATTTCTGGATCACTATGAAATTTTAGCACTATTGGTTTATTTTTTAAATCTGATATTTGTTGTTCTAATTTTTTTGTGCGAATGTCAATTGTATTTAATTTATTATTTAAACCATTTTGGATATAACTCTGTTTTGTTTGATTTAAATGTTCTAATTTAACTTCAATTTCTTTTATTTTTTTAACCATTTTTTCTTCTATGTGAATTTTTTGATCATTGTATTTTTCAACTAAAATATTGAATCGATTTTGATGCTTTAATGATTTTTGACTATAGATGTCATCAACAATATGAATTAAATTTTGAAACTTATTTTTTAGAAATTCTATTTTGCTTTGAGCTATTGTAGCTTTTAATTGTTGATCTTTATTCTTATATGCTTTACGGTTTTCCACAACTGCATGTTTGTACATTTTTTTAGAACTTGGATCTTTCAAAAACAACTTGAAACTTATGTAACCAATACCATTTAATCCTATTAAAGTATTCGAATCATCTTTTATCTCTTTATTGAGGTAGATGTTGTCTTGCACCTTAATAAAAGGCATTCAACCAAAAAATGAAAGAAAGAAAATACTTATTGGTAAGAAAAATGTTTGCGCTTGCAAGTTACTTCCTACAGGGACTGATAATATTTGTGGCATCGACCAAGGCAGAGCAGATGTAGAACAATTCATTAATAATAAGTTGTCAAAAATTATGCCAATTACACTCGCCAACATTGGCAACAATAAAAATGGAACGACCATAATTGGATTTAAAATAAAAGGCACACCAAATAATAATGGTTCATTTACTTGAAATAAACCAGGAATTAAAGAAGCAATACCAATTACCTTCAAACGCTTACTTCTGGCTAACAAAATAATTAAAAGCGATACAGCGATAGTGGCACCGGTTCCACCTGGTTGAGTTATGGATGTTCAAATCGGATCAGCCCATAAATTGGTAGGACGAATCCCACTAGCTAAAGCTTGTTGATTTTCAACTAAAGCCATAGCTTTAATGGGTTCATGGATAGCGCTTAGGACACTAGGATGAATTCCTATGAACCAAACTAATGAAAATAAAACTGTATAAGCGACTAGAAAACCTTGAGTCCCAGTAAAATTCTTAAATAGTGGGTCAACCAATTTAGAAAAAATTACATTCAAAAAACTTTCTTGAAAATAAATAGCGAAAGCCCAACCGATGGTACCAAATATCATTAGTGAAAAGAACAATGGGAAAATACTTAAAAAAGTATTTGAAATAGCTTGCGGAACTTGTTTTGGTAATCTAATGGTAATATTGTACTTAAAACAAAATTTATAGATGTTTGGAACTACAAGACCAACAATAATTGAGGTTAAAATTCCTCTTGTGCCTAATGTTTCTAAATCAAAACCAGTAGTTGGAATGAGGGGAATGGTTAAAGAAAGATAAGCAATGAGCGAAGCAATAACGATAGCGGTATTATCCACACGTTTAGCAAGCGGCATGTTGGCATTTAATTTATTCATTAGTTTACTTGCAATTGCTGGTGCAAGTAACAAACCAAAGATTCCAAATGATAGGTTATATAGGTGATAGCATCATTCATAATATTTTTGAAATGTAGGGTTTGTTTCAGCAGTTCATTTGAATCCAAAAGCTGGAGCGATTTCGGCTAATAAAATAAATAGTGAGGAAGTAATAATAACAGTCATTACTGCCATAAAACCTTCCATGATAGAATTAAAATATCTATTAGCGGCTAATTTTTTTGAAAAATCAATAACTTTCCCGCCAAGCGTCTTAGATTTAGCTTTTAATATCTTGCCAAATGTTCTGTGCTGAGAATTGGGGGGGGCATTAGTTGTTACCGAATTCTCACCGAAGAAATTGAGATATTTTCACATTGAAATAGTATATAAAATATTAAAGAATTTGAAAATACTTTTTGCTACTATTAGTTGTTCTTGGATTAAAAATTAATTATCATATTTAATATTAAGTTGAGGATAATTAGCAATATGAAAAAATTAATTAAAACAATAATGCCGATAATGGCATCAATAATTGTGCCAATGGGAACAGTGGCTCTTGCCTCTACTTTAACTAGTTGTGCTGATGATGATAAAAGAGTGCCAGGAGATTGTGTGGGGCATTGATTGGGCGACAATTGAATGGATAATAATACAGTAAATAACCCACAGTATCAATTGGAAATTAAAAATTCTTCAATTACATGAATAGATTATGAAAAATCCAGGTATGAGATTAGTGCTGGCCGCGAGGAACGAAACGGTGTGTTCACAGAAATAGTTTCACCTAAAGTAAAAGATATGCCTGGCCTCGGAACAGATGTTGTTCAGTTTCATATACTAGGAGGGCCGGGTTGTATATTTGAATTTTT
The DNA here is from genome assembly GCA_031259945.1 of Mycoplasmataceae bacterium. Classification (GTDB taxonomy): domain Bacteria; phylum Bacillota_I; class Bacilli_A; order Mycoplasmatales; family Mycoplasmoidaceae; genus Malacoplasma_A. Next base: position 2,059 of record JAIRKU010000023.1, on the reverse strand, counting down.
TAAGACCACTGAAGCAACCATTCCTATTTCGTTTAACGAAACTTACAACATTAAATTTACATTAGATTTATATACCAATGGCGATAGCGGTAGAGTTGATAAGACACAAATAATCAACACTAATGTTATCATAACTGCTACTTATCAGCCCTAACAATAAATTCATAATGAATGAAGTTTAAGATGGTTTAAATTGCGAACTGAATTTCAGGGAGCACAAATAAAAATCAAATTTAAATCATCCTATTGCCTTGCCGTGTATAATAATTCAATAAATCATTTATTCTATAAGGAGAATCATATGGCAAGAATTATTGGATCGCCGTTAAGATATATTCAAGGTAATCACGAAATTAACAATATCGCACGAGATATAAAGGATTGAGGCACCTCTTTCTTTTTTTTAGTAGATAAATTTGTATGAGATAAATGCGTCCCTCAAATTACAAAATCATTTAAAAGCGCTGCGCCTAAAGCCAAATTACACTTTGAATTATTTCGTGGTGAGTGTACCATGAAAGAATGTAAACGTGTGGCTGGATTGATGAAAACTAAAAAAGCAGATTGTTTAGTTACTGTAGGTGGGGGTAAAGGATGTGATACTGGTAAAGTAGCAGCTTTTATGAATAAAACCGCATTAGTTGTTTTTGCTACAGCTGCTTCCACTGATGCGCCATGTTCACATTCTGCTATTATTTATAAAGAAAATGGTGAATTTGATCAATATTACTATCCGAACAAATCACCAGATATGGTAATTGTAGATTGTAATATTATTGCTGAAGCTCCAGCACGATTGTTAGCGTGCGGTTTAGGCGATGCTTTATCTACTTACTTTGAAGCTAGAAGTTGTCATCGTACTGAACAACGTAATATTACTGAATGACATGCTCAACAATCAATGACGGGATATGCTTTAGCTAAATTATGTTATGAAGCTATCATGGCAGATGGTGAAAAAGCAATGGTAGCTTGTGAACTTAAGGTATCTACTAAAGCTTTAGAAAATGTTATCGAAGCTAATACCTATTTATCTACTATTGGTTTTGAATCAGGTGGTTTAGGTGCTGCTCACTCCATTCAAGATGCATTAGGAATTATTCCAGAAGTACATAAAAACTTTCACGGTGAAAAAGTAGCTTTTGGTACTATTTCTCATTTAGTATTAGAAAACGCTGATAAAGATGAAATTAAAAAAGTAATTAAGTTTTGTTATAACGTAGGTTTGCCAATTACCTTTGAAGATTTACATATTCCTAATGTTACTGATAAACAATTAATGGCGATAGCTACAAAAGCTACTGGCCCCGGTGTACCGATGGGCAATATGCCATTTAAAGTAACTCCGGAAGATGTATTTGCTGCTATGAAAGTAGCTGATGCATTAGGACGAGCTTATAAAACAAAACGTGTTCGTAAGAATAATGTTATCGTTCCTTATACTAAACAAGCTAAGTAAGTTTTAAACCAAAATTTTTATGATATAAATATCCTATTAATTTAGAAGATATGACCACACAGAGAGAGTAGAAGCGGTTATACCGTTGGCTTTTTCTGTTTTTCTTAAAACAAGAATTTAGCATTTGCTAGTTCTTGTTTTTTGTGTGGTCAAAAAGGATAAAAAATAAAATTAACAAAAACATTGGTTGGAATAGGCGCTGTTGGTGCTTTGGTAGCTGGTACTTCTGTCAGTATTTCAAGTTGTAATAATTCCGACAATGAAGATATAGAAGTTGCCATTACTAATTTACATGAATTCCATATAGGTTTTGGCAGCACTTTATATTTGACTTTTAATGCATCAATACCTATCGGTAATTTAAAACATTCAAACATTAAAGTTAGTGATGAAAATATTTCTATATATATTTTTAAGATTAAATCATAATTAAAAAAATAATTTAATGCTTATTTAAAGCTTTGGGTTGTTATTAGAATTAGGTAACTATTCACCGGAAATAATTTAAACCATAGGTTTATTTATTTTTTTACAAATATTTCATAAATTGTATTTACAATTTAATTTGTTGGTCTCACTAAAATGTTCAATTATTCTAAA